>JAJKIB010000468.1 GCA_021154745.1 Mycobacterium sp. | reverse complement strand
GCTCCGGTGCGCGGGGCGGGCGCCAGCCGTCCCAGGTTGCGCGGCGATCCGGACCCGGTGCCCGTCCACAAACAGCAGCCCGTTCAACGTTCGGGGTCGAGGTCCCGCGTTGTCGCCCGGTTGGCACGGGCCCGGCGCTTGCCCTCATGCATGGCCTGCACCCGCGCCATCGGGATGGCCCGGCCCTCCTCGATCAAGGCCGGGTCGAGGTGCTGCGGCTGCGGCATGCGCTCCTCCCACGGATCGGCGTCGGCCAGCAGATTCGGGGCAGTGCGCAGGGTGAAGTCGTGCGGCGCCACGTTGTCCAGGTCGGCCCAGGCGATCGGGTACGACACCGGCACCCCGGGGCGCAGCCGGGGGCTGTAGGCGGCGACGACGGTCGCCCCACCGGCACGGGTCGAGTCGAGGAACACCTTTCCTTGGCGGTCCTCGCGAATGAACGCCGTGGTGGCCAGCGACGGATCGAGTCGCTCGGCGCGGGCGGCGAGCGCCCGAGTGGCGGCGGCCAGTTCTTCGGCGGTGGCACCGAGGACCGGCACGAAGACGTGCAGCCCTTTGGCGCCGCTGGTCTTCACCGCCGCGGGCAGGCCGGCATCGGCGAGCGCCCGCCGCACGAGGTGCGCGGCGCTGGCCGCCGGTCGGAATCCCGCACCCTCCGGCGGGTCGATGTCCAGAACGAGGTGGGTGGGCAGTTCCGGCCGGTCGACGCGGAACAACGCGGGGTGGTATTCCACCGCCCGCTGGTTGCCGAACCACAGCAACGTGCGCCGGTCGTTGCACAGCGGGTACGTGACCTCGCGACGTGCCGAGTCGGCCCACATCGTCACCCGCGGCACCCAGTCCGGGGCGTATTTCGACAGGTTCTTCTGCATGAACGGCGCTTGGCCACGCAGTACCCGGATCACCGAGAGCGGCCGATCGCGCAGGTGTGTGATCAACCGGTCACTCAGCGCCTCGAGGTACTCCAGGAGGTCGCGCTTCGTGGCCCCGGCGTCCGGGAACAACGGCTGATCCAGGTTCGTCAGCCGCACGCCGGCCCGCTCGTCGTCCGCGTCCACCTCTGCATCGTGCCGTGCCGAACCGGGAATGCCAGCACGGAAGGTTCGTTTAAGAGAAGTAGTTGAGTACGCAAGTACAATGTGGAGGAGCGCAAGTTCGATGCCAACGCTGACAGTGATCATTGGTTCCACCCGTCCGGGACGCGCCGGCCTGTCCATCGCCGAGTGGTTCGTCGACAGGGCCCGCCGGCACGGCGATTTCGAGGTACAGGTCGCCGATCTGGCCGAGATCAACCTGCCGCTGCTTGACGAGCCGAACCACCCACGGCTGCGCAGGTACACCCGTCAGCACACCAAGGACTGGAGCGCGCGGATCGAGCGCAGCGACGCAATCGTCCTCGTCACACCCGAATACAACTACGGCTACCCGGCAGCGGTGAAGAACGCGATCGACTACCTGCACGAGGAGTGGCGCGACAAGCCTGTCGGCTTCGTGTCCTACGGTGGCCTCGCCGCGGGGACCCGGGCGGTGCAGCAGCTCAAGCAGGTCGTCACCACGCTGCGGATGGTGCCGGTCGTCGAATCGGTCAACATCCCGTTCCACAGCCAGTACATCGACGACGAGGGACGAGTGCACGCCAACGAGGCGATGGACCAGGCCGCCGACGCGATGCTGAACGAACTGGCCCGGATCGAATCCGCGCTGCGGCCGCTGCGCGCCGCTGCTGCCTGCGCCGCCTAACCCGGCGCCGTACCCGCCCCGTTGAGTGGCCACTTAGGAACTGAGTGGCCGGCCAGGCAAAGCCACTCAGTGCCGCAACTGGCCACTCAACGGAAAGCGGACATGGCGCCGGCTCCGCGCGTACCGTTTCGCCGTGGACACTGACACCGCGGCGTTGCCGGACACGCCACTGCTGCGTCGGATCCGGGACTCGGTCATCGGTGAGGACCAGGTCATGTACGGCCCCTACGGGCCGCGCCGGGTGACCTACGCCGACTACACCGCCTCCGGCCGCGCGCTGTCGTTCGTCGAGGACTTCATCCGGGACGAGGTGCTGCCCCGGTACGCGAACACGCACACCGAGTCGAGCGGCACCGGCCTGCAGACCACCCGGCTGCGCGAGGACGCGCGGCGGATCATCCACAGCGCCGTCGGCGCGGACGACGACTACGCGGTCATCTTCGCCGGCTCCGGATGCACCGGTGCCATCGACAAGCTGATCGGCATTCTCGGCATCCGGATCCCCTGCCAGCTCGAGGACCGTTACCGGCTCAGCGAGGCGATCCCGGCGGCCGAGCGACCGGTCGTCTTCATCGGGCCGTTCGAGCACCATTCCAACGAGCTGCCCTGGCGCGAGTCGGTCGCCGACGTGGTGCTCATTCCGCAGGATACCGACGGGCATATCGACCTCGACGTCCTGCGCCGGGAACTGGTTCGCTACGCGGAACGGCCGGTCCGGATCGGGTCGTTCTCCGCGGCGAGCAACGTCACCGGAATCCTCAGCGACACCACGGCGATCTCGTCGCTGCTGCACGAGCACGGCGCGCTGTCCTTCTGGGACTACGCGGCAGCCGCGCCCTACGTCGGCCTGCGGATGACCGCCGAGCCCGGTCACCCCGGCACGTACAAGGACGCGGTGTTCTTCAGCCCGCACAAGTTCATCGGCGGGCCGAGCACGCCGGGCGTCCTGGTGGTCCGCCGCGGCCTGCTCACCAACCGAGTGCCCGACGTGCCGGGCGGCGGCACCGTCGAATACGTCAACCCGGCCGAGCACGTCTACCTGCGCGACCCGGTCGCCCGCGAAGAAGGCGGCACGCCGGCCATCGTCGAGGCCATCCGCGCGGGGCTGGTCGTGCAGCTGAAGCAGGCAGTGGGTACCGAGGTCATCCGCGCCAAGGAGGACGAGTTCCTGCGCCGCGCCACCGCCGCCTGGTCGGCCGAGCCGGCGATCGAGGTGCTCGGCAACCTGGCCGCCGAGCGGCTTTCGATCGTTTCGTTCGTCGTGCGCGCACCGAGCGGCCGCTACCTCCACCACAACTTCGTAGTGTCGCTTCTCAACGACCTGTTCGGCATCCAGGCCCGGGGCGGGTGTTCCTGTGCCGGGCCCTACGGCCATCACCTGCTCGGCATCGACCTGGACCGCTCGCACGAGTTCGAACGGCAGATCGCGGTCGGTTGCGAGGGCATCAAACCGGGCTGGGTCCGGGTGAACTTCAACTACTTCCTGTCCCAAGCGGTGGTCGATTATGTGATCGCGGCGGTGGCCTTCGTGGGCCGGCACGGCCACCGGCTGCTCGGCGACTACCGCTTCGACGTGGCGAACGCACTGTGGCGGCACTGCCGCGGTCTCGTGGAGCCGCCGTTGCGCCTCGACCAACTCTGCTACGACGGCGACGGCGCGCTGCGTTATCCCCGGCACAGCGAGCGGGCGGCCGAGGCGGATCTCCAGCGCTATCTCGCCGAGGCGGCCGAGCTCGTTGCCGACACCCCGGCGCCGGCGCCGGCCGAGGGTTTCCAGGCTGCGGTGTCGGCCGACTTCGACGCATTGCGCTGGTTCGACCTGCCCGCGCAGTGCCTGGCCTGACCGGCCCGCTCAGCCGCTCGGAGTCGGCGTCGGTTTGCCGGGCGAACTCGCCTTGTCCGCGGCGATCAGTCGTTCGACAATGGCGTCCCGGTTCGCCTGCGCGGTGGCGATCTTGCTCGGATCGTGGGTGTCGTAGGCGGCATTGAGGCTCGCTTGGGCAGCCGCCAGCTGGGTCAGCAAGTCATTGATGCTGGCATTCCCTGGCGGCGCCGTCGTCGAGCCCGAACCCGAGGGCGGCTGGGTCGGTGTGCCGGAGGGTGTCTGGCTGGGTGGGCTGCTGCCCGGCGTGTTGCCGAGCGTGTGACCCAGCGAATTGCCCGGCGCGAAGTCGCTGAGCGCGTCGGACAAGGTCGCGCCGAAGCCCAGGTTGTTCCCGTAGGACACCAGAACTCGCTGCAGCGTTGGGAAGGTCGAAGCGGCATACAGCGGCTCCACGTACAGGAACGACTCGCCCAGCGGGAGCGTCAACAGGTTGCCGTGGATGACGCTGGACTCGTTAGCACCGCCGCTCAGGAACTTGATGTTTGCGGCGATGATCGTGTTCGTTCGGAACGTATTCGCCACCTGACCCGGCCCCTGGACGGCGCCCTTGTCGCTCACCTTCAGGACGGTCAGACGCCCGTAGCCCCCTCCAGGATCGCTGTCCGCGGAGATGTACGCGGCCAGGTTCTGCGAATTGTTGACCAACATCGGGCTGGTGATTTGGAACTCGGCAGGCGACTGCCCGCTGGTCGCCGTGGGCGCACTGGCGAGCACGTAGTACGGCGGCTGCTGCCCCAGGCCGGGCACGAACGGGTCGTCCGGCACAGCCCAGCGGTCGCTGCCGTTGTAGAACGCGATCGGGTCGTCGACGTGGTACTGGGCCAGCAATGCGCGCTGCACGTCGAAGAGGTCCTGCGGATAGCGGACATGCTGCCTGACGCTTTCGGGCATGTCCGCTGGGGCCTTCACCAGTCCCGGGAAGACGCTCATCCACGCCTTGAGCACCGGATCGGTCGGGTCCCAGGCGTACAGCGTGACCGTGCCGTCGTACGCGTCGACGGTCGCCTTGACGGAGTTGCGGATGTAGTTGATCTGCGTGTCCTTCTGGCCCTGCCGCAGCGAGGTGTGCGTCAAGTCGGAAAGCGACTGGCGCTGCGAATATGGATAGTTCGCCATCGTCGTGTAGCCGTCGAGCATCCACATGACGTGTCCGCTCGTCTGGTCCACGAAGGGGTACGGATCTCCGTCGACGGTGAGGAACGGGGCGACCTTCTCGACGATGGTTTTCGGGTCCCGGTTGAAGATGATTTTGGCACCGGGGGCGGCCACTGCGTCATTGAGCAGGAAGTTGGTCTCCTTGTATTTCATCGTGAAGGCCAGCTTCGACAAGAAGTTGCCCAGGGACACTCCCCCGGAACCGCGGTAGGTGACGCGCGTGTCGCCCGTGCCGTCGAACTCGCGCGGCTTGCCCTGCGCGCCGACGATCGCGTAGTCGCTCATCAGCTGGCCGTAGTACACCTGCGGTACGCGGGGTGTGAGCGGACCGCTGGGCGGATTCGGTGGGATGTCGCCGGACGCATACTGCGCTCCCGGTCCGGTGATGTCCACGCTTGCCTGCGCCGCCACGAACCCGTAGCCATGCGTGTACGCCGTGTGCTCGTTGATCCAGTTTCGCTGCGAGCCCTGCAGGAGGCTCGGTACCGCCTCACGGACACCGACGATGTAGTCGTGCTCGACGCCGTCGATCGTGTACCGGTCGACGTCCAGCTTGTCCGGGAAGCCGTACACCTGACGGATCTTTTGTTCGTTCGTCACCGTCGGGGAAACGACGTTGGGATCGGTGATCCGGATGTTGTCCACCGTGGTGTTCTTCGCGGTGACCTCGGACCGAGCAGGGTCCTTCTGCACCTGATAGGTGTTGTAAGAGACCTCCCCGCCGTTCGAAAGGCTCTTGTCCGCCGTCTTGATGCCGTACGCCTCACGGGTCGCGGTGATGTTGCGGCTGATGTACGGGGCTTCCTTGTCACTCGCGTTCGGCTTGACCGAGATCTGTTGGACGATCGCCGGGTAGATGCCGCTGATCAGTATCGAGAGCACGATCAGCACCGCGAACCCGATGCCGGGCAGCAGCACGCTGCGCAACCAGATGCTCGCCAGGACGCCGAGGGCCAGGATGATCGCGATCCAGAACAGGATCGTCTTGGCCGGCAGCGCTGAGTGCACGTCGGTGTAGGACGCACCGGTGAACTTGCTGCGCGAGGAGAACACGAGGCCGTACCGGTCCAGCCAGTACGCCACGGCCTTCAGCGCCATGAACACGAACACCAGGATGGTCAGGTGCCGACGGGCGGCCAGGGTGACCTTCGGCCCGGGCGTCTGCAGCCGGATCGCTCCGGTGAGGTAATGCACGCCGAGGCAGAGCACCAGCGAGAAGAGCACAGCGGTGAACCCGAAACCCAGCAGGCTGCGATACACCGGGTAGTCCCAGGCGTAGAAACTGATGTCGCGGTGGAACTGCGGATCTTTCACGCCGAACGCCCCGCCGTGCAGCCACAGCTGCCACATCCCCCAGTTGCTCTGAGCGGAGGCGCCCTCCGCGAGCAGCGCGATGATCATGACGCCGGCGAGGATCAGCTTGCGGCGTGGCTCGACCATGAGCACGTAGTTCTGCAGGTTCTGCTGCTCCGGCGACATCGGGCGGAACGGTGGCCGCAAGAGGTACGCGATGACCAGGTTGCCTCCGATGATCAACGCCATGAGCACGCCGAAGATGAAGAAGAGGCTGACCTTGGTCCAGAGCAGGGTCGTGTACACCTGTCTCTGGTGGAGCGCGCCGAACCAGAGATAGTTCACGTAGACGCCGGCCAATTTCACCAGCACGATCACAAGCACGATCACGATGCCCACGACCGACAGTGCGATCTTCGCACGTCGGGAAAGGATCATCGACGGCATTGGCCGCATCGACACGGGCGTGCTCCTCGATCTCTGCAGACGTCCCGGTCAACGTACCGGCCCGGGATGAGGTTCCGGCCGAGTCGCTCAGCAGGATGGAACCGGCTGTCCGTGCTGGATGCGCAGCAGGTCCTGGACGGCGCCGTGCAACGTGCTGACCTTCACGACCTGCAGCCCGTCCGGGGTTGCGCCACGGACGTCGGAACAGTTGCCGGCCGGCGCGAGAAACACGGTGGCGCCCTTGTCCCGGGCGGCAATCATCTTCAATTGGATGCCGCCGATGGGGCCGATCCCGCCCTTCGGGTCGATCGTGCCGGTGCCGGCGATGAAGCGGCCACCGGTCAGGTCCACCGTGCCGACCTTGTCCATGATCCCGAGCGCGAACATCAGACCCGCGGACGGACCACCGATCTGGTTGGCCAGTCCGAGATCGACGGCGAACGGCGCCAGGCAGCCGGTCGTCACCACGATGCCGAGGCTGGCCCCGGTCCGGCCTTCGAGCGGCGGTCCGAGTTTCACCGTCAGAACGGTCGGCTTGCCGCCTCTGGTCACGGTGACGGGCACCGCCCGGCCGGGCTGCTCGCTCGACAGCACCTTGGTCAGCGCGGCCTTGGAATCGGCCCGCTTCCCGTCCACGGTCTTGATGAAGTCGCCGGCGTGCAGAATGCCCTGGGACGGACCGTCCGGGCTGACCCGGAGCACGCCGAAACCGCGCGGGTAGTGCAACTCACACAGCGCGGCGGCGGTCGCGAAATCCTGCGATGAGATGAAGTCCTGGGTGTTCTGCGCGTTCGTCTGCTGCTCGCTCTGCCCGGGCGGGTACACCGCGGCCCGCGGAACGACGACCTCGTCCCCGCGCAGCCAGGCGCTCAGCGCCTGCAGGGCGGTCACCTGGCCGCCGCTGACGCTCACCGTCGTCAGGTTGAGGTTGCCGTTCGTCCGGTTCGGCTTCTTGCCCTTGATCACGATGATCGCGTTGCCGCCGCCCGGGGCGGAGCCGAGCGTGTTGTAGGTCGGGCCGGGCGACAGCACGACGTAGGGCACCGGCATCGTCAACAGCAGGATGAACAGCACGAGGAACAGCACGGTGGCCACGATGAGCGTGCGTACTCGGCGACTGAGCGATGCGAAGCCCCGGCCCCCGGGGATGCGCTCCAACGAGGGCAGGGCGAGACGCACGGTCCGTCAGCCTAATGCCCAGATGTGCAGCGCCTCAGCCGCTGCGCTGGTCGCGGTCGCGGGAGCGCGCGGTCTGCACCAATGCATCGAGAAACTCGCCGTGCGCCCGCATTGCCTGGTCGGTGGTCGGTGCCCGCTTGGGACGCAAGCGCCACCATGAACCAACCGCCGCAAGCACCGTCGCTGCGAGCGGGATCGCCAACCACAAGGCCCAGTCCACCTGCCGGACGGTACCGCCGCGGGCCCGTTCGCCGTCGGCGCAACGCGGACGTCCGGCGGAACCGACGGCGGGCGCGGTTCGTCGCTACTACCGTGGGAAGCGAGACCAAGCCGACCAACATCGGGGCTGATGCGCAATGACGAACCTGCCGTTCGGTTTCGGCGTCGGCGGTGAGCCCCCGGACCCGAACAACCCGGCCGGCCAGATCCCGCTGTTCGCTGAGTTGCAGCGGTTGCTCTCCTGGTCCGGTGGCCCGGTCAACTGGGACCTCGCCAAGCAGCTCGCCCGGCAGACACTCGCCGGCGAAAGCGCCGCTGTTACGCCGGCCGACCGCGCCGGCACCGCGGAGTCGATCCGGCTCGCCGACCTGTGGCTGGACGACGTCACGGATCTGCCGTCCGGCGTCCGCAGCGCCGAGGCATGGACCCGCCTGGAATGGCTCGAGCGGACGATGTCAGTCTGGACCTCGCTGTGCGATCCGGTGGCCGCACGCGTCGTGGCCGCGATGGCCGACGCCATCCCGGCCGAGCAACTGCAAGCCTTCGGCGGGGCCGGTAACCCGCTGACCGGGATCATGAACCAGATCGGCGGCGTCATGTTCGGCGCACAGGTCGGCCAGGGTCTCGGCGGCTTGGCCCATGAGGTCGTGTCCGCAACCGATATCGGCATCCCGCTCGGGCCCAACGGCGTGGCCGCTCTCGTGCCGGAGAACGTGGCGATCTTCGGCGCCGGCCTGGAGCGTCCGGCAGAGGAGGTGCGGCTCTACCTCGCGCTTCGCGAAACCGCGCATCAGCGGTTGTTCGGCCACGTTCCGTGGCTTCGGCAGCGGCTCCTCGACACGGTCGAGACCTACGCCCGCGGCATCACTCTCGACATGACCGCGATCGAGAGCGCGGTGCAGGGCGTCGATCCGACGAACCCGGAGAGCGTCCAGGAGGCGTTGACGGGTGGAGTCTTTGCACCGCAACAAACGCCCGAGCAGGACGTCGCGCTGCGCCGGTTGGAGACGCTGCTGGCACTCCTGGAGGGCTGGGTCGACGCGGTGGTCGCCGCCTCCGCGGGGCAGCGGATGGCCGGCGCTGAGGCACTGCGCGAAGCGTCGCGCCGACGCCGCGCCACCGGCGGCCCCGCCGAACAGACCTTCGCCACGCTCGTCGGGCTCGAGCTACGTCCGCGTCGGCTCCGCGAGGCGGCGGCACTGTGGTGGAGCGTGACGGAGAAACGCGGGGTCAGCGGCCGGGACACGATCTGGTCGCACCCCGATCTGCTACCGACCGCCGAGGATCTCGACGATCCGCTCGGCTTCGGGGAGCGACTGGACGAGATGAGCGCGCCGGACGACCTCAGCGCGCTCGACGTGGACCGGCCGGGCGAGGCCGAGGCGCCGTAGGGTTCCCGCCCGCAACGTTGTCCACATGCGCGTCCACAGATGTGGACATTCACTTAACGGTTACCGTCGCGTCACCTGAGGCAAAAATCGGGCATAACGCCGCGAGTCGGTCGTGGCCCAGTGTTGTGGACAACTCCGGTGAGGGCCGGGTGCTGTGTCACGGTGGTTGCCGTGACCGTCGACCGACTGGTGCCCGAGCTGGGCCTGGGTCCGGCCACCCGCCTGCTCTGGCGCTCGCCGGAGTCGGTGCACCTCGAACTCGGCAGCTCGGCAGTGGTGGTCGACGGGCTGCCGACGTCGGTCGTGCGCCGGGTGGCCACGCCGGATCCGCCGTCCGGGCTCGCGCCGCCGATGGACGACGCCACCCGAGCGGCGCTGGCGGAACTGGCGGATGCCGGGTACCTCTGGCCGCGCGAGCGCAGCGACGACGACCGCCGGCGCACTCCGCCCGAGCCGAGACTGGCCGGCGAGCTCGCCGCGCTGGCCGTGCAGCACGGCGAACGGGCGTCCGCCCTGCTGCGGTCGCGCCGCGAGGCCACCGTCGAGATCTCCGGGCGCAGCCGGGTTGCAGCCCAAGTCGCCGCAGTGCTCGCCGCAGCCGGTGTCGGGCGAGTGCACTGCGCGGCCGATGGCCTCGCCAAGCTGCAGCACGCGGCGCCCGGCGGCATCTGCGTCGACGATGAAGGCGACTTGCTCGCCGCGGCAACCGAGCGAGCGCTGCGCAGGGTGGCGCCCCGGGTCGACGCGACACCGCTGCCGATCGGCGAGCGGTCCCAGCTGACCGTGCTGGCCGTTGACGGGCCCGTCCCGGAGGAACGACACGCCGCGCTGCACGCGGCCGACGCGCCGTACCTGGCAGTTGCCGTGGGACTCGATTGCGGCGTCGTCGGCCCGCTGGTCCTGCCGGGACTGACCAGCTGCCTGCGCTGCGCCGACCTGCACCGGCGCGATCGCGACCCGGCGTGGTCGGCACTCGCCGCGCAGTTCGCGGTTCAGCGCAGGTACGGGCCCGCCTCGCCGGTCGCCGTCGCCACCACGACGGCCGGCATCGCGGCCCAGCAGGCACTCGCCTTCCTCGACGGCGACGAACCGGCCTGCATCGACGGCACCCTTGAATTGCGGCTGCCCGACTGGCGACTGCGCCGCCGTAGCTGGCCGCCACACCCCGAATGCGGATGCCTGGTCACCGCGGGGCCGCCCCCCTGACGCCGTTGGGCAGAATGGCCCGGTGACCGACGGATCGGGGGGTAAGCGGGGGCACGGCCGGGACGAGATCCCGCAGCGGCGTGCCGCCCGCGCCGCCAGGCTGGCCTCGCTGCCGCTTGGTGCCGCGGGGCGGGCGACCGTCGGGCTCGGCCGGCGGATGACCGGCCGGTCGGCAGAGGACGTCACCGCAGACCTGCAGGCGCGCACCGCCGAGCAGCTGTTCACCGTCCTCGGCGAGCTGAAGGGCGGGGCGATGAAGCTGGGTCAGGCGCTGTCGGTCTTCGAGGCGGCACTGCCCGAGGAGAGCGCCGCCCCGTACCGGGAAGCGCTGACCAGGCTGCAGGAGGCCGCGCCGCCGATGCCGGCCACCACCGTGCACCGCGTGCTCGACGAGCAGTTCGGCAAGCGCTGGCCGGAGCGGTTCCGCGAGTTCGACGACACCCCCGCCGCGGCCGCGAGCATCGGCCAGGTGCACAAGGCGATCTGGGGCGACGGCCGCGAGGTGGCGGTCAAGATGCAGTATCCCGGCGCCGGCCCGGCGCTCATCGCGGACCTCAACCAGCTCAGCCGGCTGGCCTGGCTGTTCGCCCGGATGTCGCCTGGCCTTGAGGTCAAGCCACTGCTCGCCGAGCTGAAGGAGCGGGTCCTCGAAGAACTGGACTACACCTTGGAAGCCGATGCGCAGCGCACGTTCGCCACGGTGTTTGCCGACGACCCCCGGATCGCCGTGCCACGCGTTGTCGCAAGCGCACCGAAGGTCATCGTGAGCGAGTGGATCGAGGGCCGGCCACTGTCGTCCATCATCGCCAGCGGCACGGAGCAGGAACGGGACGCGGCGGGGACCCTGCTGGCGCTTTTTCACCTCTCCGCGCCTGCCCGCGCAGGACTGCTGCACGCCGACCCGCACCCCGGCAACTTCCGGATCTGGCCGGACGGCCGGCTGGGCGTCGTCGATTTCGGCGCTGTCGCCCGGCTTACCGGGGGAATCCCCGCGCCGCTCGGCCGCCTGTCCCGGCTCACCGTCGAAGGCGACGCCGACGGTGTGCTCGCATTGATGCGCGAGCTCGACTTCGTCCGGCACGGCATCGCGGTGACCGGCGAGGAGATCATGACCTATCTCGGGCCCGCGGCCGACCCGCTCCGCGAACCGACCTTCACCTTCAGCCGGCAGTGGATGCGCACGCAGGCGACCCGGATCGGCGACCCGCGACGCGAGGAGGCACGGATCGGCCGGATGCTGAACCTGCCACCGTCCCTCATGCTGATCCACCGCGTGACGCTCGGCTCGATCGGTGTGCTCTGTCAGCTCGGCGCGACAGTCCCCTACCGCGCGCTCGCCGAGGAATGGCAGCCAGGATTCGCCGACGAGACCGCCCTATGAGCCCACCCGGCGCCGACGAGGTGCCCGAATCGGTGTTCACCTACGGTGCCCCCACGTTGAAGTTCGGTGACGGCGCCTCCGACGAGCTTGGTTATGACCTCGCTCAACTCGGCGTGCGCCGCGCGCTGGTGATCACCGACGCCGGCGTCGCAGCCACCGGGCTACCGCAGCGGGTGGCCGAGCAGATGACCCGTTTCGAGGTCGCAGCCGAGGTGTACGACGGAGTCCGCGTCGAGCCCACCGACCAGAGCATGCAGCACGCCATCGACTGGGCCCGCGGGAACGGTCCATGGGACGGGTTCGTTGCCGTCGGTGGCGGCTCCAGCATCGACACCGCCAAGGCGGTCAACCTGCTGATCTCCAATCCCGGCGAGCTGCTCGACTACGTCAACGCGCCGGTCGGCCGTGGCGCGGCGCCGATCCGTCCGCTGCTGCCGCTGGTCGCGGTGCCCACCACGACCGGCACCGGCTCGGAGAGCACCACGGTCTGCGTGCTGGACGTGTTGGCGCAGCGGGTGAAGAGCGGGATCAGCCACGCCTGGCTGCGGCCCACCCTGGCGGTCGTTGACCCGATGCTGACCGTCACTCAGCCCTCCGGCGTGACGGCATCGGCGGGGATGGACCTCCTGTGCCACGCGCTGGAGAGCTACACGGCCAAGCCGTACAGCGAGTTCACCCGGAAGGCGCCGGCGCAGCGGGTACCGTACTGCGGCGCCAACCCGGTCTCGGACATGTGGGCCGAACGGGCGCTG
>JAJKIB010000467.1 GCA_021154745.1 Mycobacterium sp. | reverse complement strand
GCGTCCCGATCATCTCCGGCGTCGCCATGATGCCGCCGTCCAGGTAGTCGGCGCCGACGCCCGCCGCCCACTGCGCCAATTCGCGGGCGCCCTCGGGTGATGTCGTCGTCAGGTTGATCAGGTGTCGGCCGGCCAGGCGGTCCGCCAGCGGGTCGAGCACCTCGTGCACCGACCGGTGGTCGAACAGGCACATGACGATGAGATCGGACGCCTCGATGGCCTCGGCTGCCGTTTTGACGGCGCGGCCTCCGGCGTCGATGAGCGCGATCGCCTTGTCGGGGCTGCGGTTCCAGACGGTCGTGGGATGACCCGCGGAGAGGGCGGCGCGGGCAAGGGCAGAGCCCATCTCACCGAGTCCGAGGAAACTCACCGTGTGCTGTGGGGTTGTCATGCGACCATCGTCGGGGTCACGCGCACTTTTCGACAAGTACCCACTAAAAAGTGCGATACTTACCTTTCTGAAACTATTGGCTCTGAGCTGCGGGGAGTAATCGATGACAACGTTGGGCAAATACACCTGCGGGTTGGATGCGGCCATGGCGGTGGTGGACGGGAAGTGGAAGCCGCTGATCCTGTGGGAGTTGCAGGAGGGGCCCAAACGGTTCAACGTCCTTCATCGAAGTCTCACCGGTATCTCTCAGAAGATGCTGACTCAGCACCTCAAGGAGATGCAGCGACATGGCGTGGTGCATCGCGAGAGCTATCACGAGGTGCCGCCACGGGTGGAGTATTCGATGACCCCGGCCGGCGTGGAGCTGCTGGAAGCGCTTGAGCCACTGGGTGATTGGGCAACAAAGCACATCGACCAGATCTGTGCGGCGGAGGCGGGCTGAGCTAGCCGCCGTGCTCTGCCAGCCATAGGTCCGCCCGGCGCTTCGACGCCCGAGACAGCCACGCGTCCTGAATCAACTCGGTCAGTTCGGATCTTGCAATGCGGTGTAAGTCCTTGGCGCGCACCAGAACCGATGGATGCCCGTCGAACCGGTCGGTGGTGAAGAACGGAGAGTCGCGATCCTGGATGAGAGAGAGCTTGTCGCTTTCGGACTCCACCCAGATCATGATCACGTCGGCGTAGCGCTCACCGGTGTCGGGATCTTCGGCGTCGGGCTGCGGCGTGCGGAAGAACACGAACGACTTGCCGCCGACCTGATAGATCGGGTTTCCCTTGGGCCCCTCGATGCGTTTCACATGTGGCATCGACAGCGCGATCTTGTGCACGTCGGCGACGCGGGCCTGGCGGTCAGGCATGGCGTTCCAGGTTGTGCACCACGACATCTGAGAGCGCGGCGTTACCGACGGTCGCGGTCATGTACGTGCAAAACGGTTGCCGCCGTCGGTCGGTCGGCGAGCCCGGGTTGAGCAGGCGCAGACCGGTCTTGGCGGTGGTGTCCCACGGGATATGGCTGTGGCCGAACACCAGCACATCGGTGTCGGGATACGCGTTGGCCATCCGCGCCTCCCGGCCGGTGGCCGCGCCGGTCTCATGCACGACGGTGAACCGCAGCCCGCCCAGTGTCGCGTCGGCGCGTTCGGGCAGGCGTCGTCGCAACTCCGCGCCGTCGTTGTTGCCCCAGCACGCCACCAGGCGCTTGGCCCTGGCCTCCAGCTGGTCGAGCAGCGACGGCTCCACCCAGTCGCCGGCATGCACCACGACATCGGCGGCGGCCACCTCGTCCCACAGGCGTGCGGGTAGGTCGCGGGCTCGCTTCGGGACATGGGTATCTGCAATCAGCAGCAGTCGCACGCTCAACTTATAGCCCATATGGCCACGAGCCATGCTCGCGGGAAATATCTCACCTTGCCGGTCCCGGTGACATACTGACCAGGCAATGGTCCCGCAACCGGAGACGCACTATGTGAAGGGTCCGGGGGGAAATATCGCCTATCAGGTCTTCGGCGGCGGTCCGATCGACTTGGTGATAGTTCCGGGCTGGCTGTCGCATGTCGACCTGTTGTGGCAGGAGCCCGGCTGGGTGACGTTGATGAGCGAACTCACGTCGTTTGCCCGCGTGATTCGCTACGACAAGATCGGCACCGGTTTGTCCGATCCCCTAACGCACGAAGCAACGCTCGAAAACCGCGCCGACGAAATTCTGACGGTGCTGGATGCGGTGGAAAGTCAGCGGCCGGCGATGTTGGGGTTCTCTGAGGGCGCCCCGATAAGCGTGATGTTCGCCGCCACGTATCCCGAACGTGTCCGCGCACTGGTCCTTTACGGCGCCTACGCAAGCGGATCGATGGACGATGACGGTTCGCCCGGCCGGGATAAGTGGATCCGGCTCGGGAACCAGATTCTCGAGTCAATCGACCACTGGGGCGAAGGACGGTCGGTCGATTGGGCGGCGCCGTCGCTGGCGCGCAACTTTGTGTACCGCAGGGCCGTTGGCGCACTGGAACGCGCTGCCATGAGCCCCTCGATGGCGCTCTTGACCTACCAGGGCAACCTGACTCACTTCCATGTCCGCGATGTCCTGGGAAGCGTTCATGTGCCCACCCTCGTCGTGCACCGCAAGAACGAGGCAATCCCTGTCGAGTACGCGCGCGAAGTCGCCGCGGGAATCCCATCGGCGCGAATCGTCGAACTCGACGGCATCGATCACTGGCCGACCGTCGGCGACATCAAGTCGATCACGGGTGAGATCGAGGAGTTCCTCACGGGACAGCGGCACGAGCAGTTACCCGACCGGGTGCTGGCCACCGTGTTGTTTACCGACATCGTGGATTCGACGCGGCATGCCGCCCGGCTCGGAGACCACAGTTGGCGCGAGCTGCTCGCGCGCCACGACGAAGTCACCCATACCGAAATCAGCCGCT
Source organism: Mycobacterium sp. (assembly GCA_021154745.1). Classification (GTDB taxonomy): domain Bacteria; phylum Actinomycetota; class Actinomycetes; order Mycobacteriales; family Mycobacteriaceae; genus Mycobacterium. Next base: position 2,901 of record JAJKIB010000467.1, on the reverse strand, counting down.
TCCAAGGGCGCGTCGTACAACACACCGGTGACGGTTTTCTCGCAGCATTCGACGGCCCGACGCGCGCCCTCCGGTGCGCGACCACGGTCGCGGAGCGGATGCCGGATTTGGGTATCGATGTGCGGTGTGGTCTGCACACCGGCGAATGTGAGATCCGCGGTGACGACATCGGTGGCATCGCCGTGCACATCGGCGCCAGAGTCGCCGCATTGGCACAGGCAGGTGAGGTCCTCGTGTCCAGCACCGTGAAGGACCTCGTCAACGGGTCTGGCATCGCCTTCAGAGAGCGGGGCACCCACATGCTCAAGGGCGTACCTGGCCAATGGCAGCTGTTCGCGCCGGCAGGCCAAGTGGCGCCCGTCGATTACCACGTGCCGGTCAAGCGGAGGGGTTTTCAAGCGTTCATGGCGGATCGCATCAGCCGCCGGCCACGCATCGCCCGCACTGTGTTGCGGATGTCCTACCGGCACTGAAATCAGCGCCAGCACGGCACCCCATGTGGCGGCGCATAATGGCTGTAGGTGAGTCCGCATGGAGTTACTTGCAGCAGCGTTCGTTGTGGCGCTGGCCATCTGGTTCTTCGGGATCTGGCGCTCCTACGAGGAGCGGCGCCGTCACCCGCCGCACTACTAGCACTATGCAGGTTCCGTGGGCGCGAAAATCTCGATCACGCCGTTTATTTCGCGGACCTGGAACTTCGGCAACGGCGGAGGCGCGATGGGCAGCTGATGCGTCACGGTCGATCCCTCCAGGGAAAACGATGTCGAGTGGCACGGGCAGCGCAACCGGCTCTCGGGCGCGTCCAGCCACAACTTGCAGCCCTGGTGGGTGCACACACCTCCGACCGCCTCCAGCTTGGCATCGGCCCGGTGAACGAACCCGTTCACGGAGCCCAGGTCGAACGCGAGGGCTCCGCCCTCAGGAAGGTCGACGCTTGCGCCGACGGACCGCCACGTTCCGGCGTTGGGTTGGAGCTCACCCTGGATGGGCTGGTGCGTCTCGGTCGGAGCGAGCAGGTTGCGGCCGACCACCAGCCCGGCCGCCGCCGAGGCCGCTGCGACCGACGTGCCGATCACGACCTGGCGGCGGCGTGGAGCCCATCGGGTTACCGGCATCTGCTCTGCGGACATCTCGCCGGCGAGCCGGCGATGCAGATCGGTCACGAATTCCTCGCGCGGTGCATCGCTGCCCAATCGCGCCGCCCGCAACTCGATGGCGGTTTTCATCTGCGCGGCCTCGAAGTCGTCTGGGCGCGCATGTTCCGTGGGTTGGCCTCGCAGCAGGCCCTCCACGAAGCGGCGCACGGTTCGGTTGCTCACGACGTGGCCTCCTCGCCGGATTGTGCCGCCATGCGCAGCGCGCGGTACTGCAACACCTTTGCATTCGCCACGCTAACGCCCATCTGGCTGGCGGCTTCGCGCACCGAAAAGGCTTGAAGGAACCGCAGTTCCAGGATCCGGCGGTAGTTGTCCGGTAGCCGCTGAAGTAGTCGGCGAACTTTGTCAGGAGCGTCGCTGGCGACCGATTCCGGCTCGACGGCCTCGGGCACATCCTCCTCGATCGATGTCACCGGCCTGCCCATCCGATCACCCCAGTACGACGCAAGCACCGTGCGCGCGGTCATGCGCAGATACTTCCGCACCTCGGGCACCGTCGCCGAAACGCGCAGCGGACGCAGCGCCGTCATGAATACTTCGGCGGTCAGGTCCTCGGCATCGGGCTGGTTACCGACCTTCCCGTACATCAGCCGGTAGACCCAGGTGACGTTGTCGCGATACACCGCATCCCAGTCCGGATACGCGGCTGCTGTCACGGGCTGCAGCGCCGTTACGGGTTGAGGACGGCGCGCGTCACTCTCGCTGCGGATCACTTACGTGACTACGGCGGGGGCTCGGTCAAGGTTCATTCGGGCGTCGAACGAATACGCCCCAGCGCCGGCAACGAGCAGGAAGACGCTGCCGCACAACATCGCCACCTCGAGACGGCCTTCGTGGAAGAAGTCCCAGAAGCCGCCTTCCTTCGGGTATAGCGGGGCATGCCCCCACAGCAGCGGAACCTTGGTGATCGTCAACGCGCCGATCATGTCGACGATCATGGGGACCGTCGCCAGCCGGGTGAACAGTCCAACGAGAATCAGGATGCCGCAACCGATTTCGAAGATCCCGTCCAGGTATGCCAAGAAGGTCGAGGCGGGGATGCCCGCCTTGCCGAACCTGCCCGGACCGAGCTGGTCGGGTCGCAGAAACTTCAGAACACCTTCGCCAGCGAAGATGAGGCCGACGTAGAGGCGGATGAGGACAACGGCGCCGGACGCGCGCGTGGCGGTGAACTGGTTCAGCGTCATGCTCAGAGATAGCGCACGGGGTTACACAGGCCGGTTTCCCGGGCACACGCAACGACATACTGCGCCCAACCGGTCTCAATGTCAGCTCTCGGTACCGGCGAATCGCCGCCGATCACCCGCTGCGATGGCTTCGACAGCTGTGCAGTCATTTGTGGGCGGTTTGAGAACAACGGAAGCGCACACCTGCTGCGACAGACCCGCGGCCCCGATGTAAGGGACACCCTCGACAGATACACCGCCGGGAAGTAGCAACAGAAAGTATCGGAAATGCACAGACCGATCGGTGTGTCGCGGAAACACGACCAAGCATTTGAAGCGCGCCCGAAGGGATTCGAACCCCCAACCTTCTGATCCGTAGTCAGATGCTCTATCCGTTGAGCTACGGGCGCCTGTGTTCAGTTGTGTGGCCGACGAGTCAGCCCGGCGGAGGCGAGAGGATTTGAACCTCCGGTCCGCTTTAAGGCGGACAACTCATTAGCAGTGAGTCCCATTCGGCCGCTCTGGCACGCCTCCTGACGTTTACCGCCGATCCGACAGCGTACACAGGGGCAACAGGC
>JAJKIB010000466.1 GCA_021154745.1 Mycobacterium sp. | reverse complement strand
GCGGCGCCGTAACCCACCATGCCCGCCGAAAACACGGGGTCGGGGACATCCTGCAGCGGAACCGCACGTCCGCCGACCGGGGCGATGACTGGCGTCGTGGTCACGCACCAACAATACGAGCGTGGGGCAAGACGGTCTCAAGTTCGCGGCTTCTCGTCTAGGCTTCCGCTCAGCTTCGGCGGCGGACGAGATTTGCCTCAGAGGAGGTCACCGGTAATGAGCGACACGACGAAACCTGAAGGGACGCGGGAAAAGTCGGGTCTGCGCATTCCCGGCTTCGCGCAACTGCAGCGGCTGGGCAAGAGCCTCATGTTGCCGATCGCGGTGCTGCCCGCGGCGGGAATCCTGCTCCGACTCGGCCAGGACGATTTGCTCGGCAGAATTCATGCCCCGGTCATCGGATCCTTCTTCAAAGCGATGACGGCGGCGGGCGACGCGCTGTTCAGCAACCTCCCACTGCTCTTCGCCGTCGGCGTCGCCATCGGATTCGCCAGGAAGGCGGACGGTTCGACCGCACTGGCCGCCGTCGTGGGCTATCTGGTGGTGCAGGCGGTGTTCAAGACGATGTCGCCGATCGTTCTCGCCGGCCAGGTCGACAAGGCCGGCGACCAAGCCCAGATCAACTACAGCGTGTTCGCGGGAATTGTGGTCGGTCTGGTCACCGCGTGGCTGTTCGACCGCTACCACACCATCCAATTGCCGACCTACATCGGATTCTTCGGAGGCAGGCGCTTCGTCCCGATCGTGGTGTCACTGGCCTGCCTGTTCATCGCGTTCGCGATGAGCTACTTCTATCCGATCTTCAACGCGGGGCTGACGGGCCTCGGCAAGTTCATCGGCGGAAGCGGAGCTTTCGGCGCTTTTGTCTATGGGTTCGCCAATCGCATGCTGATTCCACTGGGCCTGCACCACATCCCGAACTCCTACATCTGGTTCCTCTACGGCGACTACCAGTCCCCCGACGGCAAAGTCGTCACCGGTGAACTCACCCGATTCGCGGCCGGCGACCCCACCGGGGGTCATCTCACGTCGGGGTTCTATCCGATTCTGATGTTCGGGCTGCCAGCAGCCGCGCTGGCCATGATCCAGGTGGCGAACAAGAAACAGAGGAAGGTCGCGGTCGGCATTCTGGCGGCGGCGGGGCTGACCGCGTTCCTGACCGGCGTGACCGAGCCGCTCGAATTCGCGTTCATGTTCGTGGCATTTCCGCTGTACCTCCTCCACGCGGTGCTGACGGGGCTGTCCCTGGCGATCGCGTATCTGCTCGACATCCATTTGGGTTTCTCGTTCTCCGCGGGGCTCATCGACTTGCTTCTCTACGGCACGGCGCCGGCAGCGAAGAACATCCCGCTGCTCATCGCAATGGGACTCGTGTTCTTCGTCGTCTATTACCTGGTGTTCCGATTCGCGATCACCAGGTGGAACCTGAGAACCCCGGGACGCGAGCCGGAGAGCGAATTCGAGGCCGAGGAGGCTGCCAACCTCGGCGAGAGCGCCGATACCGCGGCCGCAGTGACGACCGGCGGATCCGGCACGACGGCATTGACCGCACCCGCAGCCGTCGACAGCAAGGCCGAGAAGGTCATCGCGGCGTTCGGCGGCCGGGAGAACCTCGTGAACGTCGACGCCTGCATCACGCGCCTGCGCATGGAGGTCGCCGACAAGACCAAGGTCGATCAGGCCAGGCTGAAAAGTCTTGGGGCCGCGGGTGTCGTGGAGGTCGGCAACAGCGTCCAGGCGGTGTTCGGCACAGATGCCGAGGCCCTGAAGAACGACATCATCGAAATCCTCTAGGAAGGGGCCGCCCGTGTCCACCTGGCTCATCACCGGCTGCTCGACGGGACTCGGACGCTCCCTCGCGGAAGCTGTCATCGGCGCAGGCCACAACGCCGTCGTCACCGCCCGCGATGTCGCGAGAGTCGCCGACCTGGCCGATACCGCGCCGGACCGCGTGCTCGCGGTCGCGCTCGACGTCACCAATCCTGAACAGGCCGCCTCCGCTGTGCAGCAAGCCCAGCAGCGGTTCGGCGGCGTCGACGTGCTGGTCAACAACGCCGGCTATGGCTACCGCGCCGCCGTCGAAGAAGGTGACGACGCCGATATCCGCAGCCTTTTCGAGACGCACTTCTTCGGCACGGTCGCGATGATCAAGGCCGTGCTGCCGGGTATGCGGGCACGTCGCTCCGGCGCAATCGTGAACATCTCCTCGATCGGCGCCCAGCTGACCCCGGTGGGGTCCGGCTACTACGCCGCCGCGAAAGCCGCGATCGAAGGGATCAGCGGAGCGCTTCGCGGAGAGCTTGCGCCCCTTGGTATCTCGGTCACCATCGTCGAGCCGGGCGCTTTCCGCACCGACTTCGCGGGACGCTCGCTCACCCAATCGTCAACGGTCATCGATGACTATGCGGCCACCGCCGGCCAGCGTCGCAAAGAGAACGACACCATGGACGGCAAGCAGGCCGGCGACCCCGCGAAGGCCGGAGCTGCGATCATTTCGGCCGTCGAATCAAGCGAGCCGCCCGCTTTCCTACTCCTCGGACCCGACGCGCTCGCCGCCTACCGCTACATCGCCGAGGACCGCGCGAACGAAATCGCGAAGTGGGAACGGCTCACGGCGAGCACCAACTTCGATTCGTGACGCTGCAAATCCGCTCCATGGTTCCTACGGCAAGCGTTAATGTCTTGGTGTCTTCGCGGAAGACTGCTGGGAGGCGACATGAGCGGCTATCGGACAGTGATTGTCGGGACCGACGGCTCAGCTTCGTCGATGCGGGCTGTCGATCGGGCAGGTGCGGTCGCAGCGCAGGAGAATGCGAAGCTGATCATCGCGAGCGCGTACATCCCAGGTGTCGAAAAGGGCGGCTGGTCAAGAGCACCCTCGCACGATCATGTGGCTGACCCCCGGGCAGCCGACAGCCTCGGAAGCGACGGCTATAAGTTGCACGGAGGTGCTCCTGTTTATGCGATCCTTCGCGATGCCCGCGACCGGGCGAAGGACGCTGGCGCACAGGACATCGAGGAGCGGGCGATCGAGGGAGCTCCAGTCGACGCACTGGTGCATCTGGCTGCGGACGTCAAGGCCGACCTGCTCGTCGTCGGCGACGTGGGACTGGACAGCGTCGCCGGGCGGCTGCTGGGTTCGGTGCCTGCCGACGTCGCACGCAAAGCCAAGATCGACATCCTGATCGTGCACACCGCCGATTAACCTTCAGCGTCGCTGCGAGGGCACGAAGATGATGCGACAGAATCGCATCCAGCATGACCGACAGCGAGAGCTCCCCCGCCGATAGCCGACGGCGCCACATCGTGCGACTCGCGCTGTTCGCAGGTTTCCTACTCGGGCTGTTCTATCTCGTTGGCGTTTCGCGCGTCGTCGATGTCGAGGATGTTCGCCGCACGGTTGCCGCCACGGGTCCCGCTGCGCCACTGACTTACGTGGTGCTGGCTGCCGTCTTGGCCGCCGTCTTCGTGCCGGGTCCGATTCTGGCGGCCGGCAGCGGCGTGTTGTTCGGGCCTGTGCTCGGGGTGTTCGTGACGCTTGGCGCGACGGTCGGAACGGCGATCATCACCAGCCTCATCGGCCGGCGAGCAGGTCGGGACAGCGCCCGAGCGCTTCTCGGAGCAGAACGTGCCGACCGGCTCGACCAACTGATCGAGCGGCGAGGGCTGTGGGCAGTCGTCGGTCAACGGTTCATCCCCGGCATCTCGGATGCGCTCGCTTCCTACGCGTTCGGTGCATTTGGACTTCCGTTGTGGCAGATGGCTATTGGCGCATTCATCGGGTCGGCGCCTCGGGCGTTCGTCTACACGGCATTGGGCGCGTCCATCGGCGACCTGTCGTCGCCGTTGGCCTACACCGCGGTCGCGGTCTGGTGCGTCACCGCCATCATCGGGGCCTTCGCGACGCACCGCGGCTACCGGAAATGGCGTGGGCGAGCGGGTCGCGAACCGGACCCGACGCCGCCATAAGCCTCGCACCCTTGACTGTGAAGTGGCTCACAGTAATATGACCAGTGGTCATATGGCGTAAGGAGGGGCCTATGCCGACGGTCACCTGGGCTCGACTCGATCCGAGTCGTCGTGCCGCGGTGGTCGAGGCCGCTGAGGCCGAGTTCGGCGCACACGGGTTCTCACAGGGCAGCCTGAATGTCATCGCACGGCGTGCGGGGGTCGCCAAGGGCAGCCTGTTCCAGTACTTCGCGGACAAGCGCGACCTTTACTCGTTCATCGCCGATGTCGGCAGTCAGCGCGTCCGCGCCGAGATGGAGGCCCGCATTCTCGAACTCGACCCCGATAGGCCGTTCTTCGAATTTCTGATCGACCTCCTCGACTACTGGGTCGCCTACTTCGCCGATCATCCACGGGAACGTTCGCTTCACGCCGCGGCGAGTCTGGAGGTCGACACCGATGCACGCATCAGCGTGCGGACCGTCATTCACCGCCACTACTTGGAAGTCTTGCGGCCACTCGTGCGCGACGCGCACGTTCGGGGCGACCTGCGCGAGGACGCCGATACCGACGCGTTGTTGTCGCTGCTGCTACTGATCCTTCCGCACCTGGCACTGGCCCCGTACGTGCGAGGGATGGATCCGATCCTCGGGCTTGACGAGCCCACACCGGAGCAGCCGGCGCTGGCGGTGCGCAGGCTCGTCGCAGTGCTGACGGACGCATTCGCCAAGACACCGCGGATGACACCAACCACCGCATGATCGACAGGAGGTCAAGTCATGACAAGGACTCGTTCACACTCGCTGGCCGCCGGCGGCCTCAACTGGGACAGCTTGCCGCTGAAGCTGTTCGCCGGGGGCAACGCGAAGTTCTGGAATCCGGCCGATATCGACTTCTCCCGCGACCGGGCTGACTGGGAATCGCTGTCTGACCTCGAGCGCGACTGGGCCGCTCGGCTGTGCGCCGAGTTCATCGCCGGCGAGGAAGCGGTCACCCAGGACATTCAGCCCTTCATGGCGGCAATGCGGGCCGAGGGGCGACTCGGCGACGAGATGTACTTGACGCAGTTCGCATTCGAGGAAGCCAAGCACACCCAGGTTTTCCGCATGTGGCTCGACGCCGTAGGGATGACCGGCGACCTGCAGGGTTACCTCGACGAGCTGCCCTCCTACCGGAAGATGTTCTACGAGGAACTTCCCGGATCACTCGACGCTCTGTCGACGGATCCCTCGCCGGCCGCGCAGGTACGCGCGTCTGTGACGTACAACCATGTCATCGAGGGCATGATGGCGCTGACGGGATACTATGCGTGGCACCGGATTTGCGTGGACCGCGGCATCCTTCCCGGCATGCAGGAACTCGTCCAGCGCATCGGCGACGACGAGAGACGCCACATGGCGTGGGGCACGTTCACCTGCCGACGCCATGTCGCCGCCGACGAGGCCAATTGGGCCGTGTTCGAAACACGCATGAACGAGCTCATGCCGCTGGCATTGCAGAACACCGAAGACGGCTTCGCCCTCTACGACGAGGTCCCCTTCGGCCTTACCAAGGATGAGTTCCAGCAGTACGCCGCGGACAAGGGCATGCGTCGGTTTGGAACGATCAGCAGCGCACGCGGTCGGCCTCTTGAGGAGATCGACGTGGATTACTCGCCGCTTCAGCTGGAGGACACGTTCGCCAACGAGGACGAAAAAGCCTTGGCGGCCTTGGCATAACAAAGGCTCGCCTTGCACCTGTCCCCCAATCAGGGGACGGTGAAATCCCCCGGCGGATCGGCAGATCGCCCGACTCACGTCACGGCGCCGCGGCGCAATACTCATTGCATGTCACCAACGCTGAATGCAGTCGCCGACGTCACTGATAGTGCAGGTTTCGACGTGGTGTACCCGTCGATCTCGTCGCGCATCGCCGCCCGGCTGTGTGCGCGTCACCTTGACCGGCTCGTCGAGGCCGGCGCCAGCCCCCAACTCGGCAGCGCGCTCGAGGCGCACATGTTGCGATTGGGCTCTATCGACTACCGCGAGCGCCTCGCCGCTGAATTGCGTCGACGCGGCACGGTCGTGCTGTGCGACCGGGTGATGTCGCCGTCGCGAGTGAACGTGCCCGCGGTGTGGGACACCGCGGATCTGATCGAGCGCGTGGAAACGCGTCTACTCATCCCTCACGGCGTCAGCCCGCGCGGCATCGCACGGCTTCGCCGCCTTCTCGCCGACTGGAACGGTCCGCTGCGCCGCTGCGGCAGCGGCGATCTGTGCAGCGAATTGCGCACGGTGCTGGCCGCGCTATGAGTCGGCAGCGGAGTCAGCAAACTGTAAAGAGTTCGAGCTGAATATTGTCAGGGTCGCGAAACACCAATGTGGCGAATGGGAAAGGTTCGTCCCCGGTTCGGATACCAGAGTGCTCGACGCCGAGCTGGTCGAGCCAACCTGTCCAGGCCTCGAGGTCCTGACGTGAGGCGACATTGAAACCGACGTGATCCAATCCCGTACGGGCCTCGTCGAATTCCTCGCCGTCATTGCCGGTGTTGGTGTGCAGTCCAATCGCCAGACCCGACCGCGGACAGACGAGCAACACACCGTAGCCGGTGTCCTCCCGTTCGTAGTGCGGGAACTTCATCGGGACACGGTCCGCGCGGAATACCCGCTGGTACCAGGCCACGCTCGCTTCGATGTCGCGCACAGTCACCGAGAAGTGGTGGACTCCCGTAATACTCGGGGCGGTGTCGTCACTCATGCCTGACCCTCTCTCTGATTCCTCGGCGCAAACACGGGAACGAATACGCTTTCGTGGTCGATCTCTTGGCGCTCGAAACGTACCTCGACAGGTAGGCCTATAACGACTGAATCGGGTTCACAGCCAACGATGTTCGATGCAATGCGCAGGTCGGCCTGCTCTTCCAGCTGGACGATCGCGATCACGTACGGAACCGGCACGGCGGGATTGAACGGTTGGTAGTTGACCGTATAGGTGAACACGGTGCCACGACCGGACACAGCACGTGGCACGAGTGCTTCACCACAGTCGGGGCACTCAGCGGCGGGCGGACTGACCCACAAGTCGCACTCCTCGCACCGCGAGATCATCAGTTGCCCGCCGGCGCCACCGGTCCAGAGCGCCCGATTGTGGTCATGCAATTTGGGCAGCATGCGCGTGGGGATGGCGGGTGGGGCGGCGTCTGGCATGTCTGGGAAAGTACATTCCATTGTGTTGACATTACAAAAATAGATGTATGAAACGGACGGTTGCCCGGTGAGCTACTTCGAGAAGGACGCGATCATCAGCGGCCTCGGCATATCACGGATTGGCCGCCGGATGGGCTTCCCCGGACTGGAGCTGACGCTCGAGGCTGCGCGCGCCGCCATCGAGGACGCCGGCCTGACCGCGAACGATATCGACGGAATCGGCACACTGGGCGACACGCCGCCGACCGAAGTGGTCGATGCACTAGGCATCCAGGCGACGGACCAGACGCTCGGCTTCGATACCGGTGGAGTGCTCATTCCGGTCATGTCGGCCTTTCGCGCCGTTGCAGAGGGCCGGGCACGGCATGTGCTGGTCTATCGAACAGTCGCGATGCTGGGCGGTGCGATGACCAATCAGCCCGCGTCGCCGATGCTCAACCCGCTGGCATCGCCACCGATCGAGCCGCGCATGCCGGGAGCGCGGCGCAAACTCAAGCCGTTCGAGGACATCGATGAGTTGGTGGCGGCCCACGCCTACTCGGCAGCGAACTGGGTAGCGATGCATTGCCGACGCCACATGGAGCTCTACGGAACAACCAAAGAGCAGTTGGGCTGGCTGGCGATCAACAGCAGGCGCAACGCCGGACTCAACCCGCGTGCCACGTTCCGAGAGCCGATGTCCATGGCCGACTACCTGGCATCGCGCCCGGTGTCGACACCGTTCGGCCTATTCGATTGCGACGTTCCGATCGACGGATCGATCGCACTCGTCGTGTCGCATGCTGACTACGCGCCGGACTGCCCGAATCCTGCTGTGGCGGTTGAGGCTATCGGTGGGGCGTACGGCTCGGGGGGGTGGTTTCATCGCGACGACTTCCCGAAGATGGCATCGTCCGAAGCGGCGGCCGAGATGTGGTCGCGCACGGATCTGCGGCCGTCGGATGTGAACGTCGCGGAAATCTATGACGGCTTCACGTTTCTCACATTCGCGTGGCTTGAAGCGCTGGGCTTCTGCGCCGACGGCGAGGCCGGCCCGTTCGTAGAGGGAGCGACGCGGATCGCACTCGACGGCGCAATGCCGCTGAACACGTATGGCGGACAACTGTCGGCGGGGCGCATGCACGGCTACTGGCTGCTGCACGAGGCATGCTTGCAGTTGCGCGGGCAAGCCGCTGACCGCCAACTGGCCCGAAGGCCCGAGGTAGCCGTCGCTGCGGCCGGGGGCGGGCCGATCGCCGGATGCATGTTGCTGACGTGCTGACAGTGGATTGTTACCATCGCGCCGTGCACGACTCGCCTGCGCCGGACGGACGCGGCGAACTCCAGGCTGTCTCAAGGCGCAAAGCCCTCAAATATGCTTTCGCTGCACCGGTTCTATTGAGCGTTCCGACGGTGGCCGCGACACTCGGCGCGCAGAAAGCATCAGCGGCTGGTCTCAGGCTGATCGATTTCACGGAGCGGTTGGTCGCGGCGGACCAGATCAAATCGGCAGGCTATGACGGGGCTCTCGTCTATGTGTCCGAGTTGCGGCCGGGCGCAGACTTCGATTTCAAGCCAGTCACACGCGAGTATGCGGATGAACTACGCGCCGAGGGTCTTCACGTCGTCAGCTGCTATCAGTACGGCAAACCCGGGTGGCCTACCCCGTCAGACTTCACCCGCGGGTACGACGGCGGGGTGGTAGACGCTCAGACAGCCGTGCGGCTGCACGGTGCCGCCGGGGGTCCGGGTTCCGCGCCGATCTTCTTCAGTGTCGATGAGGATATCGACCTCAACACCTGGAAAAGCGTTGCAGTGGAGTGGTTTCGAGGAATCAACTCGGTGCTGGGCGTGGACCGCACCGGCATCTACGGCCATTCGCGGGCGTGTGCATGGGCAATCAGAGACGGCGTAGTCGGGAGCTCAACCACTGCGGGCCGCCGGTGGGCATGGCAGACGACGGCGTGGTCGCAAGGTGCGCGCGAGCCCGCGGCGGTCCTGTATCAAAGTGTCGTCAACACCCCGTCGAGCCCGGGTCCCCTTCTCGGCGGCACCCACGTCGATGTCGACGAGGTCCTCGCGGCCGATTTCGGGCAGTGGGATTTCGCCCGATGAGCATGTCACCAAACTCGTTCAGCACGTATGGCGTTGGCGGCATCCGCATCGTCGCTGACCGCTTCGGCGATCCCCTTGCGCCAGCCGTTGTGTTCTTGCACGGCGGCGGCCAGACCCGCCGCTCTTGGGGCCGAGCGGCCGCCGCGGTGGCCGAGCGCGGATGGCAGGCGATCACCGTCGACTTTCGCGGCCATGGCGAATCCGACTGGTCCAACGACGGCGACTATCGCGTCACCACCTTCGCGGAAGACGTGCTCGAAGTACTGCGTCATCTCCCTCCGCGACCAGTGTTGGTGGGCGCCTCACTGGGTGGATTCACGGCAATGCTTCTGGCAGGCGAACTTTCGCCGGATGCGGTGCGCGCTGTCGTCCTCGTGGACATCGTGCCCAACATGAACCCTTCTGGGGCGTCGCGGATACACAGCTTCATGAATGACCGGATGGTGTCGGGATTTGACTCGCTGGAGGAGGTCGCAGACGCGATCCAGGAGTACAACCCTCACCGCCCCCGACCGACCGATCTCGACGGCCTCAGGACAAACCTCCGCCAGCGCGATGGCCGCTGGTTCTGGCATTGGGATCCGAAGTTCATCGACGGCACCTCGGCGCTTCCTCCGATCGAAGTGACAGAAGTAGATCGGCTTTACGCGGCGATCGACGCGATTCTCCGTGGCGGTGTGCCCATGCTTCTGGTGCGTGGACAGATGAGCGATCTCGTCACTCAGGAGCGAGCCGACGAGTTCATTGCACGCTTCCCGGAGATTGACTTCGTCGATGTCGGCGGCGCCGGACATATGGTGGCCGGGGATCGCAATGACCTCTTCGCTGGGGCAGTCGTGGAGTTTCTCGCCCGGCATGCGAAGGATCGATAACCGAGTTCCGTTACGAGGCAGGAGGACGGCATGCAAGCCAAGCGCATCATGACAAACCTTCGAGTGGCTGACGTCGACGCGGCCAAGAGCTTCTACACCGACTACCTCGGGCTGAGCACCGAGGAGTTCAACATGGGATGGGTGGCCCGCTACACCTCTCCCGACGGCATGGCGAATGTCCAACTCGTAACGCGGGACGCAAGCGCACCTGAAGATTCGGTCATTTCCGTGCTTTCGGACGACGTCGAAGGTGCCTACGAAGAAGCTCAGAAGCTCGGCTACGAGATCGTGCATCCGTTGACCACAGAGCCATGGGGTGTGCGCCGGTTCCTCGTCCGAGCACCCGACGGCAACATCATCAACATCGTGCGTCATCGGGACTAAAGCCGAGGGAGGTCAGCGACGCCGTCGCGGTTCAAATGCGGTCATGGCACCCGCTATCAACCGTTGCACGCTTCGGGTCAGTGATCGCGGTACATGGTCGGGATCCATCAAGTCGCTCTCCGCCAGCGGGCTCGCCTCATCAGACACTGTCCGCTCGGTGAATGGCCGCAACGTCCTGTCGTCGCCTCGAAGTTCGTCGACGGCCTTCATGAACGACCCACATCGGCGCATGACGTCCTCGAACTCCCCGACGGACACTCCCAGATGTTCCGACACCAACTGATGCCGTACGGAGGTGATCTCGCGGCGGACCTCGTCGTGTTCCGAGTCGTGAGGGTCCGCCTCGATGGCCACATCGCACTCGCTGTCAAATCCCATCGACCGGTTGTTGAGGTTCGATGAGCCGATGCGCAGTAGCCGATCATCGACCACCAGTACCTTCGAGTGGACGTAGATCGGCGCCCCGTGATCCGTCACCGGCCAGTAGACGCCCAGACGATGATGATCGTCTGCTGCCCACAGCACCTGAATGAGCAGGTGGCGAGCGCTGTCCATCGCTTGCTGCTCGAGCGGGCTCTCCGAGCTGCGGGGCAGCACGATGACGATCTCCGGACCGTCGTCTTCGCTTAGTCGAGCGGCGAGCGCGTCGACGAAGTCTCGGGCCGCCAGATATTGGTTCTCCAGATAGATAGTGTGGCGTGCTGCCGCAATGGCCGCGAGGTTCAGCGCCTCCACCTCACGAACCTCAGGGCGATCGTTCAGTTCCGGCAGGGTGCGCGCGATTCCGACGTCGACGTTGCGCAGGCTCGGTTCCAGCTTGCTGGGCCAGGCGACGTGCTTGGCGTCGACGGGCGCCAACGATTGACCGGTCGCGGTCTGCCATCGATCCCGAGCTTGCTCAGCGAGTGCGCGCGCCGCCGCACCGTCGACGGCCGCCGCCACCTCGTGTCGCGGCCCATAGCTGCGGCGCACCGTCCGACGGCTGCGACAGTCATGCTCATGCGCAGGGGTGTCCCATCGGTCAACCGTGAGGTCGACGCCACCGCAGAACGCCACCAAATCGTCGACAACCACGATCTTCTGGTGATGGACGGAGCCCGTCGGATGAGCGCCGTCGATGGCGAATCGCATTCGCCTGCTGCTGACCTGATTCAGAAGCGCTACAGGCGTGACTCCGTACCAGATGCCATCGAAAGCTCGGAGCAGGCGCAGATTGGACTTCAACAGGTAGATCTCGAGAGTCGGCCGTTTCCACAGCATCCAGTAGAGGAAGGCGCCCAGCTGGTTGGGTCCGGGAAGTGTCTTGACGCCTCGTTCGAAGTTCATCCTGGCATCGAAGTCCCAACCGATCAGCATGATTCGGTGCCGGGCGCGCAACATCGCCGCCTTGGTGTGCCGAAAGTAGTCGGCAGCATCAATGACGCAGGCGAACTGGTCGGCACGTTCCAGTCGCCGGCACGTTTGGCCGGGAGTCAGCAACCGATCGTCGCGCACGCTGAATCCCTCAACGGAGTTGACGGCTCAGCGCGGACATAGCGCGTGTCTACCACATCGGGGCCGTGCGCCACGTGCGCGCGCAGCACCCCGAAAGCCCATCGGGCACGCGGCCATATCCGTGCGTGGGATCCTCGTGTCGGTCTGCTCAGCGGGCAGCGGAGGAAGCAGGCAATTCCCAGGCGCTTCCCTGCTCGCGATCAAGCACAGTGATCCGCTTGTTCCTCAGCCCGAAGATGTAGACCAGCAAGCTCACGCCGATGACCGCGGTGACGTAGACGATGAACCAGCCGGTGTGATGGGCCGACTTGGACGCTTGGTAGAGCGCCGGCGCCGTGCCGCCGAAAACGGAGTTCGCAACGGCGTAACCCAGCCCCACACCTAAGGCCCGGATCTCGGCGGGGAACAACTCGGCCTTCACGATCGCATTGACCGAGGTGTATCCGGTGAGGATCACATAGCCGACGGCCGTCAGAGCGAATGCGGTCAGCGGTGAGGTGGTCTGTGGGAGGAGGGTCAGCAGCACATAGGTGTAGATGACGCCGCCAACGCCGAAGAAGATCAGAAGCGGCTTGCGGCCGACCCGGTCGCTGAGGATGCCGCCGACGGGCTGCAGCAGCATCAGCAGAATCAGCCCGACCAGGTTGATCCACGTCGCCGTCAGCGCCCGGTCAGAACCGAAGGTGGACTTGACGATCGCGGGTGCGTTGATCGTGTAGGTGTAGAACGCCACGGTGCCGCCCGCCGTGATGAGGAAGACCAGCAGCAAAGGGCGCCAGTGCGTGGTGAACAACGTTTTCATCGAACCGGCGTCGCGATCCTTGCCCTCGCGGATGGCCTCCAGATGCGACTCGGTGAGTGACTCGTCCATGGAGCGGCGAATCCACAGCACCACGAGGGCGGCGATCCCACCGATGAAGAAACCGATCCGCCATCCCCAGGCGGTCACGGTCTCGACGTCCAAGACGCTGAGCGCGATGAGCAGCGTGAACTGCGCAAGGACGTGACCGCCAACGAGGGTGACGTACTGGAACGACGACAAGAAGCCGCGCCGGCGCGGGGTGGCCGCTTCGGACATGTAGGTCGCCGACGTGCCGTACTCCCCTCCCGTTGCGAACCCCTGCAGTAGCCGCGCAAGGATCAGGATCACCGCCGCCCAGTACCCGATGATCTCGCGCGTGGGCATTACCGCCACCACGAACGAGCAGGCGGACATCAGGGTGATGCTGAACATCAGAGCGGCCTTGCGCCCACGACGGTCGGCGTACCGGCCGAAGAACCAGGACCCCACCGGTCGCATGACGAAGGTGACCGCGAAGATCGCGTAGATGTACAGCGTCGAGTTCTTGTCGGACTTGTCGAAGAACTGTGCTTCGAAGTACGTCGCGAAGACCGTGTAGGTATACACGTCGTACCACTCGACGAGGTTTCCCGCCGAACCTCTGATGGTGTTGAGCACCGCTCGTCGGGTGCTCGTCGGTGCGCGTGTCGGACCTGTCAGGCTGGACGGCGTAGCCCCTTCGCTCATTCGGGGACCATAACGGACTGAATCTTCGGACACACCCGCACCCGCTCAGCGGAATACGTTCAGGCACGCTGGTCCTCAAGATGACCGCCACCGCTCGCCTGCTCGACGACCCGAGCGACCTGTCCGCGCTGCGCGCCAAGGGCGCCGATCCCGACGAGCTGTTCGCCTCCTTCGCCGCATGGGCCGAGGGATGCGGCACCGTGCTGTATCCGGCGCAGGAAGAGGCGCTGATTGAACTGGTGAGCGGTGCGAACGTCGTCTTGGCAACACCGACGGGTTCCGGTAAGTCGCTGGTGGCAACGGGCGCGCTGTACGCGGCGCTGGCGGCCGGGCGGCGCAGCTATTACACCGCTCCGATCAAGGCACTCGTCAGCGAAAAGTTCTTCGCGCTCTGCGGTGTCTTCGGCGCCGCCAACGTCGGCATGCTCACCGGCGACGCCGCGGTCAACGCCGGCGCGCCGATCATCGCCTGCACCGCGGAGGTACTGGCGAACATCGCCCTGCGCGAAGGGGGCGAGGCTGAGATCGGCCTGGTGGTCATGGACGAGTTCCACTTCTACGGCGACCCGGTCCGTGGCTGGGCCTGGCAGGTGCCGCTGCTTGAGCTGCCGAACGCTCAGTTCCTGCTGATGTCAGCCACTTTGGGCGACATCACGTTCCTGCGCGACGATCTCACCCGCCGCACCGGCCGGCCAACAGCGTTGGTCGCCAACGCCGAGCGCCCGGTTCCGCTCTACTACTCGTACGCGACCACACCGATGCACGAGACCATCGGCGACCTGCTCGACACGAAGCAGGCGCCGATCTACGTCGTGCACTTCACCCAGGCCTCCGCGCTGGAGCGCGCGCAGGCGCTGATGAGCGTCAACGTGAGCACCAAGGAGGAGAAGGCCGCGATTGCCGATTTGATCGGCGGGTTCCGTTTTTCTTCGGCGTTCGGGACGACGTTGTCGCGACTGGTCCGGCACGGGATCGGCGTGCACCACGCCGGGATGCTGCCCAAGTACCGGCGGCTGGTGGAACAGCTGGCTCAGGCCGGCCTGCTCAAGGTCATCTGCGGCACCGACACCCTCGGTGTCGGCATCAACGTGCCGATCCGGACCGTCGTCTTCTCGGCGTTGTCGAAGTACGACGGCACGCGCACCCGGCTGCTCAACGCCCGCGAGTTCCACCAGATCGCCGGGCGGGCCGGGCGCGCGGGCTACGACACCGCAGGAACGGTGGTTGTCCAGGCGCCCGACCACGAGGTGGAAAACCTCAAACAGTTCGCCAAGGTCGCCGACGACCCGAAGAAGCGCCGAAAGCTGGTGCGCCGCAAGGTACCCGAGGGCATGGTGCCGTGGAGCGAGTCGACGATGACGCGTCTGGTCGAAGCTGCGCCCGAGCCGTTGACGAGCAACATGCGAGTGTCGACGGCGATGATTCTCGACGTCGTCGACCGTCCAGGTGACCCGTTCGTCGCCATGCGCAGACTCCTGCTGGAGAATCACGAGCCACGCAAGCGCCAGCTGCAGCACGTCCGCGAGGCGGTCGGCATCGCCCGTTCGCTGCTGCAGGCCGGGGTGCTGGAGCGGCTCGATGGCCCCCTAGATGAACTAGCCGACGGACGACGCTACCGGCTGACGGTCGACCTGCCGCCCGACTTCGCCCTCAACCAGCCGCTGTCGACGTTCGCGCTCGCCGCGGTCGATGTGCTCGACCCGGCGGCTGAAAGCTTTGCGCTGGAGGTTGTTTCGGTCATCGAGGCGACCCTCGAGGACCCTCGCCAGATCCTGGCGGCGCAGCTGAACAAGGCCAGGGGCGAAGCCGTCGCCCAGATGAAGGCCGAGGGCATCGAGTACGACGAGCGCATCGAGTTGCTCGATGACGTCACCTATCCCAAGCCGCTCGAGGAGCTGCTGGGGCACGTATATGAGTTGTACCTGCAGAGCAACCCGTGGGCCGCTGACGCACAGCTGTCGCCGAAGTCAGTCGTGCGAGAGATGTGGGAGCGGGCGTTCACCTTCCGGGAGTTCGTCAGCGTCTACGGGCTGACCCGCTCCGAGGGCGCGGTCCTGCGCTACCTGTCCGACGCCTTCAAGGCACTGCGGTCCGGCGTGCCCGCCGCGGCACGGACCGACGAGGTGACCGACATCGTCGAGTGGCTCGGCGAGCTTGTGCGCCAGGTCGATTCGAGCCTGCTCGACGAGTGGGAGCAACTCACCAACCCGGACCAGACGCTGGACGCGCCCGTGGCAATACCGGCTCGCCCGCGCCCGCTGACCGGCAACGAGCGAGCTTTCACCGCGATGGTCCGCAATGCGCTGTTCCGTCGGGTGGAGCTGTTCGCGCGGCGCCGCTGGAGCGATCTCGGCCAATTGGACGCCGCATCTGGGTGGACGGCCGAGCGTTGGGAGGACGTCATCCGCGCATACTTCGCCGAGCACGACGATGTGGGCATCGACGCCGAGTCCCGCGGCCCGGCGCTGCTGATCATCGACCGGCAGCCCGGGCTGTGGCGGATACGGCAGATCCTGGACGATCCGGCCGGCGACCACGACTGGGGCTTCGACGTGGAGGTGGACCTCGAGGCGTCCGACGAGGAGGGCGCGGCGGTCATTCGGCTGGTCGACGCCGGGCGGATGGACTTTGGTTACGAACCATGACCGAGGATTCATTGCATCGACCGTTGCGCGGAGGAACAAGTGGCACGCACGCGGCTACCTCGTTGGCTTCTGCTGCGGGTTGCTGGCCGGCGGGATACTGCGCAGACGGCGTCGCGGCCTGAGCGCATTCGGAGTCCTCGCTCGCACAGCCGCTTTCGCGGCAACGCGCGTACATCAGTTACGCCGAGTGTGAATCCAGTGCGAAAAGACGCCGAAAAAATAGCAGTCGATTCACGTTCGAACCAGATCAGAAAAAACGGAGCGCGGTCATCGCAGCAGAGAGCTGCGATGCACGCCGACGTGGGCCTCGTTTCATCCGCCGCCCAGTGCCGTCTGTGATCGCGGTATCCAGTCCGCTCCTTCGCGCGCCGGCGTCGTGCACGCCGAATACCCGGGGATGCGTCGCCACCGCCCTGAACTTTTCCTCGGAGGCCGTCTCCGGCGCGTCATCGGAGGTCGCCGTCAGGAAGCGATCCGGCAGGGAGAGCTTGCAGATCGTGCGCACGGTGTGCCAGAACTGGCGAAGCAATGGACCCGTCGTATAGGGCAGGTCGTACTCGGCCAGGATTGCCTGAACTCGCACCGAGATCTCGGGGTACCTATTGCTGGGCAGATCGGGGAACAGGTGGTGCTCGATTTGGTAACAGAGGTTTCCACTCATGAACGCCAGCGCGGGGCCCGCGGTGAAGTTCGCGGTTCCCAGCATCTGGCGTAGATACCATTCCGGCTTGGTCTCGTTCTCCACGGCCTCGGGAGTGAACTTCTCAGCTCCGTCGACGAAGTGACCGCAGACGATCACGATGTACGCCCACCCGTTTCGGAAGCCATTGGCGACGAGATTCGCGAGAAATGTCCGCAGCCACCGACGGCCGCTGAGCATCGGAAACCAGAGGTAATCCTTGCCGGCCTGGCGGATCATTTTGCGGATCATCGCCCGCTTGAGCTCTGCCCTGGCCTCCTCGGTCTGCTGATGCTCCTGCTCTGCATATAGATCATGCAGCGCGATGCCCCACTCGAAGACCATGGACAGCAGGACCGCCCGCAATGGAGCCAGCAAGTAGCTCGGCTTCCACTCCTGGTCACGGCTGACGCGCAGAACGCCATAGCCGAGGTCGTCGTCCATCCCGATCACATTGGTGAATACGTGGTGGCGGTAGTTATGGGAGTACCGCCACTGTGACGACGGGCCGGCCATGTCCCACTCCCAGGTGTTGGAGTGGATCTCCGGATCGTTCATCCAATCCCACTGTCCGTGGGTGATGTTGTGGCCGAGCTCCATGTTCTCAATGCACTTTGACGCGAGCAATGCCAGAGTGCCGACCGTCCATCCGGTCCTGCCCCTGCTGCTAAAAATTGTCAGCCGGGCGGCAACTTCGAGGCAACGTTGAAATCTTATGGCGCGCTTAATGTATGCGCGGTCCTTGGTGCCGAGCGACGCCTCGATGTCGCTACGGATCTCTTCTAGCGACAACGCGAGCGCGTCAACGTCCGCATCGCTCAGGTGGGCGTACTCGGTTACTTCTGTGATGGCGACGCTGCATCACATCCCAACTCGGCAGTGGGGTGATCCGTCGGGCGAGAAAGCCGGGCGCCGCGCGATGACTGCGTTAGACACAACGGGCCTGTGGAAGAGCCACGCAAAGACTCACTCCGTCCCTGGGCCACGGCGACTGCTTCACCGCAGAACGCCCAATGTATCCGTAACGAAACGTGGGTGCACAATCAGCACCCCTCGGTGGCCAAACCGATACGTGCGACACCCGGGCATCCAGTACCTACCTTCAGGCGCCGTACCGGCTCGGACGGCAACGGGACGCCGCTCTTTGCCCAGCTGCGGCCCTTCGAAGGGCGTACAGCGGCACCTAGCGCCCAGGCCGTCATGCCATCTGTTCGGCACCGCCGTTCGCCTGCTGCCGCGACGCCTCGGACTTCTTGCGAATCGCGATAACCCCTCCGCAGATCACCAGCGCCATGCCCTGGAGCACGAACAGCGTGGGTGCCCGATTCCAGAGGACCCAGTCGATCAGTGCCGTGAAGACGATGACCATATAGATGAACGGACCAACCTTCACCGCCGAGGCGTAGCGGTATGCGAGAACGATGAAAACCTGACCTACAAGCAACGTCAGCCCGACACCGAGCAGGTAGATCGACGCCCGCACCGCGAACGGTTTCCAATCGACCAACGCGAAGGGAGCGACCAACACGGTGGAAAAGAGAAAGTAGTAAAAAGGATCCTGGGCATCGGCTCGGTCGTTCCAAGCCAGCCGACGAACATCAGCGCGACGGCCAGAAAGAATGCGCCAGCCAGTGCAAACAGTGCGCCAATGTTGAACTCTTGGTGGTGGGGCTGAAGGACCAAGACCACACCGACAAACCCGATGGCAGCGCCGATCCATGTTGCCTTCGACGCTCGCTGGCGGAACACCGCCCACGCGATGACGGGCATCCACAGTGGAGCGCTGAACGTCAGCAATATTGCGTTGGTCAGCGGCATCAGCGTGATCGCGACAAAGAGTGCCATGGCTGCACTCACCACCCGCCTGGTCGAGCAGCACGGTATCGACCCTCGCCGGATTCATTTGCGCGGCTACTCCGGTGGTGCCCGACTCGCCTCGCATCTGACCGTCGCCATGGCCGATCGGCTGTCGTCGGCGTGTTGTGTCGGAGGGATTCGATTCGTACCGTCATCGGGCGCGCTGCCCCCGTTGCTCGCCATCCACGGCGGCCTCGATACCTTCAATCCCTACGACGGAGGCAGCGGGCCGCGATGGTCTGAATCTGTCGAATCGGTGGTTTACCAGTGGGCCGTCGCGTCCGGGTGCGGACCGACGCCGCACTACCTCACCCTTTCCGACGATGTCCGCGAAACT
>JAJKIB010000465.1 GCA_021154745.1 Mycobacterium sp. | reverse complement strand
TCCCACCGCACAGTACTGGGGCATCGACATCGAAGAGCGCACGCTTGTTCCCTGTGACGGCGCCGCTCTCTTCGATACGCGGTTCGAAGACTGGATACTAGAAACGGCTGCTAAGGCCTAGCCGAACCGCTTGGACGCCAAGCTAATTCACTGACCGATGCGCTGGGTCACGACGGGGTAGTCCGACCGCTCACGGTTCGTCGAGTCGCGAGAGAAGAGCCGGCCATCAACCGACTCGACGCGGCGCCCGACCATAGAGTGCGATCACGATCGGGCGTGACCGGAGCCACAGCCGGCCAGCCGGTAGGGTTCACTGCAAAACAGATGCAGTGGAGCCAATGTCGAGCAAGGGTCGGGGGCAACATCTTCGCGGTCGCGCCAGCGAGTGCGAGGCGCTTCGGGGACTTATATCGACCGTTCAATCCGGTAGTAGCCAAGTGCTCGTGCTCCGCGGCGAGGCGGGTGTCGGCAAGACCTCATTGCTGGAGTATGTTTCCGAGCTCGCATCAGGACTTCGCCGTGTTCAGGTGGCCGGCGTGGAGTCCGACATGGAGCTCGCCTTCGCCGGCCTCCAGCAGCTGTGCGCACCACTGCTACAGCACCTCGAGGAGCTCCCGAAGCCCCAGCGCGAGGCGCTGAACGTTGCTTTTGGCCGCGGGCTCGGAGCCACCCCGGATCGTTTCATGGTCGGGTTGGCAGTGCTGAGCCTGATCGCCGCTGCGGCCGACGACCAACCGTTGCTCTGCATCATCGACGACGCGCAGTGGCTTGACCAGGTGTCCGTCCAGACACTCGCCTTCGTCGCTCGGCGTCTCTTGGCCGAGCCGGTCGCGTTCGTCTTCACGGCACGCGACACCGGCGCGGAGGCGCTGGCCGGGCTGCCGGAACTAGTCATCGGAGGCCTCTCCGCCGGCGACGCTCGCGAGCTACTCGAATCAGTGATGGTGGGCGGGATTGACCCGCGGGTGCGCGACCGTATCGTCGCGGAGACGCGTGGCATTCCGCTGGCCGTGCTGGAAGTGCCGCGCACCGTCTCCGCGGCCGAGCTTGCCGGCGGATTCTGGATTGCGGGCACGCGCTCCTCGGCCGGGGCGATCGAGGAAACCTTCGTGCGCCGTATTCACTCTCTTCCGGCCGACACGCAGCGATTGCTTCTCCTCGCTGCGGCCGAGCCGGTGGGCGACGCCGCGTTGTTTCTGCGCGCAGCGGCGCAGCTGCGTATCTCGGTCGACGCACTGGCGCCCGCCGAAGCCGCCGGTGTGATCGAGTTCGGTCCCCGGATGCGCTTTCACCACCCGCTGATGCGCTCAGCTGCCTACCGGGCGGCAGATCTGACCGAACGCAGGGCCATACATCGGGCGCTGGCCGATGCAACCGAACCTCGGTCGGACCCTGACCGCCGGGCATGGCACGGCGCCAGCGCCGCGGCGGCACCCGATGATGCGGTCGCGGCCGAGCTGGAGGCATCGGCCGGCCGAGCCCAGAGCAGGGGCGGCACCGCCGCGTCGGCGACATTCCTCGAGCGCGCCGCCGCTCTGACCGCCGACCCGGCCCTGCGCAGTGCCAGGGCGCTTGCGGCCGCAGTGGCCAAACGAGACGCGGCAGCGCCGGCGGCAGCTCGCGAGCTGCTTGCGATCGCCGAGCTCGGGCAATTGTCGGACCTCCAAAAGGCCCAGGCGGCTCGATTGCGCGCCCAGATGGAGTTCGCCCGCAGCCGCGGCGGTGATACCGGTGCGCCGACGGTCGGTGAAACCGCACCGGCTCTGCTCGCCGCCGCCAAACAACTCGAAAACGTCGACGCCTACGCGGCCCGCGAGACCTATCTCGAGGCGCTCGCCGCGATCATGTTCGCCGGGCGGCTCGCTGAACCTGGCGCACTGATGAATGCCGCCGAGACCGCGCGGGCGTCGGTCGAGCGGAAACCGGAACTGCCGCGGCCGGTCGACTTCCTGCTAAAAGGAATCGCAGAACGCATCACCGAAGGCGTGAGCGCCGGGGGCACCTCATTGCGCGTCGCGTTGGAGCTCATGTGCGAGCAAGTGAAAAGAGACGACAGCCTTATTCGGCGTTGGCTGGGGGTGCCTGCATTTCCGATCCTTCAGGAAAGCGCTGCAAATGGACTGTGGGACGACTCGATTGCGCTTCAACTATCTACGGCCGCGGTGCGGCACGCTCGCGACACCGGAGCGTTGGCCGGACTGCCACGAGCGCTCGTCTACCGGGCGGGCGTTCATCTGTTGGCCGGCGAATTCGCCACAGCGGCAACGCTTATCGAGGAGGCAAGGTCAATCTCGGGAGCGACAGACCACAATGCGCCGGTGAGATACCACTCACTGCTGCTGGCGGCCTGGCGGGGGAACCCGGCCGATGCAATCGGCGTGATCGAGGCAGCCGCAGCGGACGGAATCGCCAGAGGCGAAGGCCGGCTGCTCGGTCTGACCGGATACGCCACCGCGGTGCTCAACAACGGCCTCGGTCGATACGAAGAGGCGTTCGCGGCGGCTATCGAGGCATGTGAATTCGAGGATTTCAGCTTCTACGGTTGGTGCCTTGACGAACTAGTGGAAGCTGCGGCGCGCACCGGTGAGAAGGAAGCCGCCGCACAGGCACTGCAGCGGCTCGAAGAACGCGCGGGCGCCAGCGGAACCGACTGGGGCCTGGGTGCGCTGGCGAGTGCGCGAGCCCTGTCGGCCGATGATGAGCTTGCCGACAGTCTCTTCACCGAATCCATCGAACGCTTGGAACGCACCAGCATCGCCGTGCAGCTCGCTCGCGCCCACTTGCGCTACGGCGAATGGCTGCGCCGCGTGAACCGGCGGATCGATGCGCGTCGGCACCTCACCGAGGCTCATGAGATGTTCACCCGAATGGGGGCGCAGGCCTTCGCCGAACGCGCTCGCCGCGAACTGGTCGCCACCGGCGAGAAGGTGCGCAAGCACCAGGTCAGCTCGGGAGGTGAGCTGACGGCCCAAGAGGCGCAGATCGCGCGTCTGGCCGGAGACGGTCTGACGAATCAGGAGATCGGCGCGCAGCTGTTCATCAGTACGCACACCGTCGAGTGGCACCTGCGGAAGGTCTTCGTCAAGCTCGGCATCACCTCGCGCAGGCAGCTTCGCACTGTGTCGTGGGCAAGCTAGACCTGCGCGGTCCTATTCGACGAGCTTGCCGTGGGCCGATACCTCCCACATCCGAGTCGAAATGTCCTGCGGTATAACGGCAATCGGCTGTCGCTCGATGCAGCCTGCCGTTCAGCGTTCATCATGTCCCACTCCTGTCGTGACAGCGCCCTGACCGCCAGAACGGATCGACGACGCCGAACTCATCCCGACCAGACCGGACGTCGTTGTGCCCCAGGGACTACGGACTTTCAAGGGTTCGCGCGTCTCTAGTGACGGCGAGGCTGGATTCAACAGTCCGGAACGGCAGATGGAAGGTAGGCGAGCATGGACGTTTACGAGGCGGTCGCGAGCAGGCGGGCGGTGCGCGGATTCACAGACGAGCCGGTGCCTAGTGAGATTTTGCAGCGCGTACTGTCCTCAGCGGCGTGGGCCCCCTCCGGATCGAACATCCAGCCGTGGAACATCTACGTGGTGACCGGCGAGCCGCTGGCTCAGCTCAAGAAGCGCGCCACCGAGCGCGTGGCCTTGGGCGACCCGTGGGACGAACGGGAGTACGAGATGTATCCACCCGCAATGAGTTCCCCGTATCGCGACCGCCGCGCGGCGTTCGGCACAGAGCGCTACAGCTCACTCGGCATTGCGCGCGAGGATTGGGAGGCGCGTGCCAGGGCCGCCATCGCGAACTGGGACTGCTTCGGCGCGCCCGCCGCGCTGTTCTGCTACATCGACCGGGACATGGGCCTTGCACAATGGTCCGACCTGGGGATGTATCTGCGGACCGTCATGCTGCTGCTGCGCTCTGAAGGGCTGCACAGTTGCCCGCAGATGGCGTGGTCGCAGGTGCGCCAGACCGTTGCGGAAACCTCTCCCCCCGGACGAACTGATGCTCTTCTGCGGTATGTCGATCGGATACGAGGACACCACCGTGGACTACATCCGCACGCGCCGTGCGCCGCTCGACGAGACCGTCACCTTCATCCAGGGTTAGCAATGCCATCACGTGCGCGAGCGCCAGTCGCCGCTGCTCGCTAACATCACGGTCGGACCGGCCAATACGCAATGGCAAACCGATAAGGTCCATCGGGAACAGACGCGGCGGTGCATATGTCGAGCCAGGGTGGGGGGCAACCTCTGCGCGGCCGTTCCAGCGAGTGCGCTGAGCTCCGCAGTCTGATTTCGCGAGTCCGGGCCGGTAGCAGTCAGGTACTGGTCTTACGCGGCGAGGCAGGTGTCGGCAAGACCGCCTTGCTGGAGTTCGTGGTGGAAATCGCGACCGGCTTCCGCGTAGCGCGTGTCGGCGGCGTGGAGTCCGACATGGAGCTTGCTTTCGCCGGACTGCAGCAGCTGTGCGCGCCGCTGATGGTTCATGTCGATGAGCTGCCGGAGCCGCAGCGCGAGGCGCTGAACGTCGCCTTTGGCCGCGGAGTCGGGGCGACTCCGGATCGTTTCCTTGTCGGCTTGGCGGTGCTGAGCCTGTTGGCCGCGGCCGCCGACGATGGTCCGCTGCTCTGCGTCATCGATGACGCGCAGTGGCTCGACCAGGTATCGGTGCAGACACTCGCCTTCGTCGCACGCCGTCTCTTGGCCGAGCCGGTCGGGTTGGTGTTTGCGGTTCGCGATGGCGGCGCAGACTCGTTGGCCGGGTTGCCGGAACTCGTGGTCGGCGGCTTGTCTGACGGCGACGCACGGCAGCTGCTGGGTGATGTTGTCTTGGGGCGGATAGATGAGCGGGTGCGAGACCGCATCATCGCGGAGACGCGGGGGATCCCGCTGGCCCTGCTCGAGGTGCCGCGAAATGTGTCTGCGGCCGAGCTTGCCGGCGGCTTCTGGCACACGGGCGGCGAACGCACCTCAGCGGGACACATCGAGGACAGCTTTGTAAGCCGTATTCGGGCCCTTCCGGCCGACACACAACGGTTGGTGCTTGTCGCGGCTGCCGAGCCCGTCGGCGATGCGGCGTTGTTTCTGCGCGCCGCGGCGCATTTGGGCATCCCGGTCGACGCACTGGCGCCCGCCGAAGCCGCCGGCGTAATCGAATTCGGTCCGCGCATGCGTTTTCACCATCCGTTGGTGCGCTCAGCGGCCTACCGTGCGGCAGAACTCACCGAACGCAGGGCAATACATCGGGCGTTGGCCGACGCAACTGATCCGGAGTCCGACCCCGACCGTCGCGCCTGGCACGCCGCCAACGCCGCCGCAGGACCCGACGATGCGGTGGCCGCGGAACTGGAAACCTCGGCCGGCCGAGCCCAGAGCAGGGGCGGTATCGCGGCGGCAGCGGCATTCTTGGAGCGGGCGACCATACTGACCGCGGACTCGACCCTACGTGGCGCCAGGGCGATCGCCGCCGAACAGGCCAAACGGGACGCAGCAGCTCCGGAGGCAGCCTACGAGCTCCTTGCGATAGCCGAACTCGGGAAGTTGTCGGACGTCGAACATGCCCAGATCGCTCGCCTGCGCGCTCAGATGGAATTTGTCCGCAGTCGCGGAGGTGATCCCGGTGCGCCACAGCTGGGTGAAACCGCGCCGGCCCTACTCGACGCCGCCAAACAACTCGAAAACCTCGACGGCTACTCGGCCCGGGAAACGTATCTCGAGGCGTTGGCCGCCATCATGTACGCCGGGCGCATCGCTGAACCTTGCGCGCTGGCGGATGCTGCCAAGGCGGCGCGCGCCGCGGTCAGCCGCGAAACTGACCTGCCACGGCCAGTCGACGTTCTCTTGAAAGGCGTGGCGGAGCGAATCAACGGCGGCGTGGGCGCCGGTTCCGGTCCATTGCGCATCGCGTTGGAGCTCATGTGCAAGCAAGTGCAGTCCGACGACAATCCGCTCGGGCGTTGGCTGGTGGTGCCTGCTTTCCCGATCCTGCAGGAATCCGCCGCCCATGAACTGTGGGACGAATCAATTGTCCTGAAACTGTCCACCGCCGCGGTGCGGTACGCACGCGATACCGGCGCACTGGCCGGACTTCCACGAGCGCTTGTCTACAGAGCGGGTGCCCACCTGCTGGCAGGCGAATTCACCACGGCAGCAACACTTCTCGAAGAGGCAAACTCGATCACCGCGTCGATTGACCCCCACGCGCCGGTGAAATACCATTCGGTCCTGCTGGCGGCCTGGCGGGGGATTCCGGCCGACGCAACCAGCTCAATCGAGGCCGCTGCCGCGGACGGAATGGCCAGAGGGGAAGGCCGCTTGCTCGGCTTGACCGGGTATGCCGCCGCGGTGCTCTACAACGGCCTGGGCCGATATGAGGAGGCACTCGCGTCGGCTCGTGAGGCGTGTCAATACGAGGACTTCGGCTTTTACAGCTGGTGTCTTTACGAACTGATTGAAGCGGCCACTCGCATCGGTGACAAGAAATCCGCGGCTCAGGCCATGGCGGAATTCGAAAAGCACGCGGGTGCCAGCGGAACGGACTGGGGCCTCGGTGCGCTCGCAAGTGCGCAAGCCATGCTGGCCGACAACGAGGCTGCCGACAGTCTCTTCACCGAAGCCATTGAACGTTTGGAGCGCACCAGCGTTGTCGTGCACCGCGCCCGGGCCAGCTTGGTTTATGGCGAATGGCTGCGCAGGGTGAACCGCCGCGTCGACGCCCGCAAGCACCTCAGCGAGGCTCATGAAATGTTCACCCGCATGGGTGCGCAGGCCTTCGCCGAGCGGGCCCGCCGAGAGCTGGTCGCCACCGGCGAGAAGGTACGCAAACAACCGGTGAGCTCGGGCGGTGAGCTGACGGCCCAAGAAGCACAGATCGCCCGGCTGGCCGGGGATGGTCTGACGAATCAGGAGATCGGTGCGCAACTGTTCATCAGCACGCACACCGTCGAATGGCACCTGCGGAAGGTGTTCGTCAAGCTCGGCATCACCTCACGCAGGCAGCTCCGCACAGTTTCGTGGGCAAGCTAAGCCACTACGGACTACTGACGACTGACTACTGACTACGAACTTCCAAGGGTTCGGTTCACCTCCCCAACCGCGAGTCTGATCTTGACAAATCAAAACCGCGGCAACTGGAGGTACGAATCATGTCGGTCTTGAAAATTGTGGTCATCGGCGGCACCGGGCTCATTGGTTCGAAGGTGGTGGCCAAGCTCACTGAACGCGGCCATGAGGCGATCGCGGCCTCGCCGGCATCGGGAGTCAACACCTTGACCGGCGAGGGTCTGGCCGAGGTACTGACCGGCGCGCAGGTCGTGGTCGATGTGTCGAACTCCCCCTCTTTCGAGGACGGGCCGGCGTGGGACTTCTTCACCACGGCCACGGGCAACCTGCTTACCGCGGGGGAGGCGGCGGGCGTGTCTCACTATGTCGCACTGTCCATCGTCGGAACCGACCGCCTGCTTGACAGCGGGTACTTCCGCGCGAAGTCGGCGCAAGAAACGCTCATCTCCGAATCGGCTATCCCGTTCTCGATCGTGCAGGCGACCCAGTTCTACGAGTTCGTGGGCAGGATCGCAGATTCGGCGACCGACGGTGACACCGTGCGGATCTCGCCCGCGCTGATCCAGCCGATGGCGGCAGATGACGTCGCAACCGCTGTCGCGCGCACCGCGATCGGCCGGCCCGTCGGCGGCATCCTCGAGGTGGCCGGCCCCGACCGGTATCCGCTCGACGACCTCGTCCGCGCCAGGCTTCGCGCACAGGGTGACACCACCCGCCGCGTCGTGACGGATCCGCAAGCCCGCTACTTCGGCGTGGTGCTCGACGACCACACACTGGTTCCGGCCTCCACCGCGACCTTGTTCGCAAGCCGTTTCGAGGACTGGCTCATCGACAACGCACCTGCCCCGGTCCGGTAACACTGCGTCGCAACGTAATTGAGGAGAAGATCATGACTATTGCCTCTGTAAGCAACACGTCAGTGCCAGACAAGGATCTCGCCGCGCGGTTCGCCCGTGAAGCGGAGCCGATGTTCGATGTGCTGGCGCGTGGAGCGTGGCGGCTGACCCGCAGCGATGCCGACGCCGAAGACCTGCTGCAAGACACACTTCTGCATGCGTACGCGGGTTTCGGCAAGTTTCAGGAGGGCAGCAACCTCAAGGCGTGGCTCTTCCGGATTCTCTACAACCGATGGGTGAGCACATATCGCGTCAAACAGCGCCGCCCAGCGGAAGTTTCGGTCGACGAGATCACCGACGGAGACCTGGCCGATAGTGCCAAACGCCAACCGGCAGCGCTGCGTTCTGCCGAGACCGAGGCGCTAGATATGTTGCCTGACAACGAAATCAAAGCAGCGATGGCGGCCTTGCCGGACGGCTTCCGGGCAGCGGTGTACTACACCGAAGTCCAGGGATATACCTACGCGGAAACCGCCGCGATTCTGGGCATCCCGCACGGGACCGTCATGTCGCGGGTATCCCGTGGGCGGCAACGGCTCCGTATCGCTCTGGCCCACGTCGCGTGATTGGAGACAACGCAATGGAATTGACATACAAGAATGCATTGATCACCGGCGGAACGGCGGGCATTGGTCTGGCATGCGCGCGGCTCATGGCACACGAAGGCGCGTCGGTTATCATCACCGGCCGAGACGCCGAGCGCGGTAAGGCGGCGGCCGCAGGGATCGACGGAAGCGTGCGCTTCGTTCAGGCCGATCTGTCCGACATCGAGTCGGTGAAATCGCTTGTGGCGCAGGTGGGAGACGTCGACATACTGGTCAACAACGCCGCAAGCTTCCCCGCGGCGTTGACTCTCGACCAGGAGCTCGCGCCGTTCGAGAAAACTTTCGACACCAACGTCCGCGCCAGTTACTTCCTGGCCGCGGGCTTGGTGCCCGGCATGCTGGAGCGGGAACACGGCAGCATCATCAACGTCACCACGATGGTCGCGTCGAAAGGCGTCCCCGGCGCGGGGGCGTACAGCGCCTCCAAGGCCGCCGTCGAATCGCTAACACGCACGTGGGCTGCAGAGTTCGGCCCACGCGGGGTTCGGGTCAATAGTGTCGCCCCTGGTCCCACTAAAACCGAAGGCGTCGAGGCGGAATGGGGCGAGACCAACGAGGAACTCGGCCGCTCGCTGCCTTTGGGTCGCACCGCCGAACCAGAGGAAATCGCGCAAGCGGTGCTCTTTCTCGCCTCGCCCCGCTCGAGTTTCATCACCGGCTCAACGCTGCACGCCGACGGCGGCGGCAGTGCCGTTTGAAATCAACTGAGATCACCGACCAAGGAGGACTGACAGATGTCGAAGAAGTTTGACGCTGAATGGGAGAGCGCATTCACGGTGGTACAGGAAGTGCAGCCGCCGTTCATCCCCGAAGGTGCACACGCCATGACGGTTGTCATCGACTACCCGCCGGGCAGTCTGGGCGCCCCGCCGCACCGGCACCCGAGCGGCCCAGCCTTCGGCTACATGCTGGAAGGCGAGATGCTGTTCGAACTCGAGGGTGAGCCGCCGCGCGTGGTTCGCGCCGGCGAGGCGTTCTGGGAACCCGGTGGCGACGTCATCCACTACTCGGACGGCAACAACCGTGACGACATGAGGTGTCGCTTCACGGTCACGATGCTGTGTGTTCCGGGCAAGCCGATGGTCGCCCTCGTCGACGACGAGGAACTTGCCGCGCGCAAGCACCTGCGCGTGCCGGCCGACACAACTGCCCCGAAAACCCTTGTGGGGGAGTGAGTTCCGATGTCACGAGTCCTGCTGCAAACGACGATCCCGGAGCATCCCGACGACTGGGACATCACCCGCTTTTCACTGCTGGCCGACGAACTGCGGGCCGCCGGCCACGAAGTGATCGCGCGTAACCGGGCGAACCGGGGCGACGACGACCCGGTCCTGAGCCATCTCGACGAGCTCAACTATGCCCAGCTGTGGCTGATGGGCGTCGACGTCGGTGACGGCCTCACCGCCGCCGACGCTTACGCCATCCGGAGATTCCGCGAGAACGGTGGCGGGGTCCTCACCGCGCGTGATCACCAGGACTTGGGCTGCTGCCTGAGCCGGCTCGGGTCGCTGGGCGTGGTCAACGAGTTCCACGACGGGAACGTCGACCCGGCCACGATGTGCGACGACCAGGACACCCCGACCATCTCGTGGCCGAACTATCACTCCGGCGCCAACGGCGACTATCAGCCGGTACTGATAGAGGGACCGGTACACGAGCTGCTGCGCACCAATCGGACCGCCAGCGGACGGATCGAATGGTTCCCTGCCCACCCTCATGAAGGGTTGGTATCCGCGAAAGGATCGTTCGCCAGCGCGATCGCGCAGGGTCGCAGCACCGCAACCGGCCGCCACTTCAACCTCGCCGTAGTCCTCGACGGTGAACAGTCGTCGGATGGCCGACCGATGGGCCGAGCGGTCGCCGAATCAACGTTCCACCACTTCGCCGACTACAACTGGGATCTCGATCGAGGGGCACCCTCGTTCGTCACCGAGCCGCCCGGAACGCAGATCAAGGCCGACCCGTCGCGGCTCGCCATCTTCAAGGACTACGTGCGCAACATCGCGACCTGGCTAGATGCGACGAAGACCCCCGACGCCGATACCGTGATCGACGCCAAGCACACGAACCTATTTGAGCTCACGACCTGAAGTGGTACTGCGCGGTGGCATCCTGGCGGGATGGGGTTGCTGCTCGTCCGTCTCGTCGAGTTGCTGATCGTCATCGTCCCGGTGATCGGCGTCGTCATCGCCGGCATGAAAGCGATTTCCGCTGCGCGGCGGCGTCATGCGTATAGAGACGACGTACCTGGCGCTGCCGCGGCGACCAACAGCCATGCAGCACAATGGAGGGCGATCTCGCGGACAGTAAAAGAGCACGACCGAACGGACACCCGGTGGCTGGATTACGAACTCGACATCGGCAAGCTTCTCGACTATCCGCTCATGACCGACATGCGCAATCCGCTGACCGAGCGCTTCCATCGGGCCAAACTTCGGGCCGACCTGCTACGGCCGGACAAGGCCGAAGACCTTCTCGGAGACGGTGACGCCGCGCGTCAGTACCTCGACGCGGTCGAGAGCTATGTGACAGCATTCGACGTCGCTGAAAGCGAGGCAATTCGCAGGCGGCGAAACGACTTCACGAAAGCCGACCAGCAGCGTCTCAGTCGAGCGCGCAGCGCCCTACGGGTGGCGGTGGATACTGGTGCGACCCCGCAGGAGCGCGAACGTGCCTACGCTCTCGCCTCTAAGGAACTCGACGGGCTGATCGTCCTGCCCGAGCGTGCTCGGGCCGCCATCGAGCGTGGAATCGTCGGTGAACTCGACGGCTAGCTGGTCGACCGTCGTCCGCGGGCTTGCAAGCTCCAATGGCATCGGTCCGTGGCCGCACGACAAGCCAACAAAGACCGGGTGAGCCTTTTCTCTGACGGTGTATTCGCCGTGCTCATCACGATCCTGGTGCTCGAACTCAAGCCGCCGCACGCCGATACCTTCAGCGATCTGCTACCCCTGTGGCCAACAGGCTTGAGCTATGCGGTCAGCTACCTGTTCATCGCAATTGTCTGGGTCAACCACCATCACTTGTTCGGCTATGCGGAGGTGGCGACGCCGCGGCTGGTGTGGTTCAACTTCGCGCATCTTTTCTCGGTATCGCTGATCCCGTTTGCGACCGAGTGGATCGCCGACAGCAGGCTGGCCGCCGCCCCGGTCGCGCTGTACGCGGCCGTCTTCGTCCTCGTCAACGTCACCTATCTCGCCCTCTGTTGGGAAGCGGTCGATCGACCCGCCCACGAGGACGTCTCGCAGCGGATGCGCCGGCTGCTGCGAATGCGATCGTTCGTGACGATCGCCGTCTTCGCGGCAGCAGCACTAGTGGCGCTCAGATGGCCGGTGGTGGCGATGGCGCTGATCTGTTTGTGCCTCGTCGGCTACCTACGGCCAGACATACCCGCTCCGCGCAAGGGCGTGGACGCAGAGTGAGCTACGCGGTCGACCCGTTCGACGCGAGCTGACGCGCTGCGAAGTCCGCAGCTTGGCCCGCCATGCCGTTCACCGCATAGAGGGTGTGGGCGCCGTTGTCGGTGCCGGTCGGCGAGCAGACGTTGTCCTCGGGGATGCACAGGTCCGTCGTCTTTCCGGAATACAGTTGGCCCACCGTGATCGGCGGCGCCCCGGTGTAGATCATCTGCAAGAACCCGCTGGACGGCTTGCCGAAGAGCGCCACCGCGGCGACGTGCTTCGCCAGCTCCGGTGCCATCGGGCCGGTGAGACCTGCCGGCAGGGTGAAGCCCGCGGGCACGCTGTCTTCGGTGGCGTACGCGACCACCGCCGCTCCCTGGGAGTACCCCCCAAGGACGATCTTGGTGTTCGGGCAGCTAGCCGCGATGTCGCGGATCTTGTTGCTCGTGTCGATCACACCGTCAGCGGCCGTCGCGAAATCCAGCGACGCCGGATAGTTGACCGGATACACGTCGACCGACTTGCCGCCGAGTCGCGCACGCAGCGCATCGACGAACGCCTGTCCGGTACCGCCGACACCAGCCGGCTCGAACGTGCCGCGCGCGAAGACCACCTCGACGTCCGGGCATGGCGCCGCGGACGCACTGGGAGTGTTGATCGCAGTAGCCAGCAGCGCCGAGGTTGCCACCACCGCTGCACCGAAAAGTCGACCGATCATGCTCATCAAAACCTCACCGTCCCATTAATTCCCGACCCGGCGCAGGCCCCACTGCCGCTCCGCGGATGCCGCCGGGTACCCGGCCGCATATTCAACCAAACCACTTGATTTCGAATCAAGATTACCCGGCGATGAGGTAAGCGTCTGCCCACGCTCCGATGATCCGGCCTGCGCGACGAGCCTGGCCTGGTCCGGTGAGCAAGTGGTCGGAACCCTCGAGGGAAACGAAGCTGCGTGGGTGTCGCGCGGTGCGGAAGATCTCGCTCGCGTTCTCGATACCGACAGTGTTGTCGGTAGGCGAGTGCAGGATCAGTAGCGGCAACCGCAGGCTGCGGATCTTGTCGTGGAGGGCCGCCGCGCGGACATCCTCAACGAACGCCCGCTTGAGCGTGAGTGTGCGCCCGCCAGCCATCCACTCGGCACTCCCCTCGGACAGCACGCGATCAACCACCGCGTCGTACTGCATCTCAGCGTGGCCCGGATCCATCGGCGCCCCGACCGTGGCGACCGCCCGCACGCCTGGCGACTGCCGGGCCGCGGCGAGCACTGCCGCACCCCCGAACGAATGACCGACGAGGATATCGGCGGGCG
This sequence comes from Mycobacterium sp., assembly GCA_021154745.1. Taxonomy (GTDB): domain Bacteria; phylum Actinomycetota; class Actinomycetes; order Mycobacteriales; family Mycobacteriaceae; genus Mycobacterium. The sequence goes on along the minus strand of JAJKIB010000465.1, from coordinate 10,206 downwards.
TCCCCTGTGCGGCCATGAACTCGCATGCCCGGATGACGTCATTGACCTTGACGGTGAACGAACCGTCGCCCCAATCGCCCTCCGAATCAGCCAAACCGAGCGCGTCGAAGCGCAACATGCCGATGCCGTCCTCGGCGAGCTGCTTGCAGATGCGGGCGGCGGCCGGTGAATCCTTGCCGAGCGTGAACCCGTGCGAAAACACGCCCCAGCCGCGGGGCGCTCCGGCCGGCCGATCGATGATTCCCGCCAGACTCGGTCCCGTTGAGCTGCGAAACGTGACGCGCTCGGCCATGCCGGAGGTTTACCACTGTGCAGTGCCCGATCGCCAGGTCGATACCGTTAGGTCATGAACGAACAGGTCAGCAGCACCGCGCCAGATACGGCCGAGGTCGGGTCGCGCATCGACCCGATACTGGCCCGGAGTTGGCTGTTGGTCAACGGCGCGCACGACGACCGGTTCCAGGCGGCCGCCCACTCCCGCGCCGACATCGTCGTCCTCGACATCGAGGATGCGGTCGCGCCCAAGGACAAGGCCGCCGCCCGAGACAACGTCGTGCGCTGGCTCGGCGCAGGAAACTCCGACTGGGTGCGCGTAAACGGATTCGGCACCCCCTGGTGGGCCGACGACCTGAAGACACTGGCCGACACATCGATCGGCGGCGTCATGCTGGCGATGGTCGAATCGGTCGACCACGTCACCGAGACCGCCAAACGACTGCCGAATGTCCCAATCGTGGCGCTCGTCGAAACGGCACGTGGTCTGGAACGCATCACCGAGATCGCCGCGGCCAAAGGGACGTTCCGGCTCGCGTTCGGCATCGGCGACTTCCGTCGCGACACCGGCTTCGGGGAAGACCCCGCCACCCTCGCGTACGCGCGCTCCCGCTTCACCATCGCCGCCAAGGCGGCCCATCTGCCGAGCGCGATCGACGGGCCGACCATCGGCTCCAACCCGCTCAAGCTCATCGAGGCGACGGCCGTGTCCGTCGAGTTCGGGATGACCGGCAAGATCTGTCTGTCCCCCGATCAGTGTGCAGTCGTCAACGAGGGACTGTCGCCGTCGCAGGACGAAATCGCCTGGGCGAAGGAGTTCTTCGCTGAGTTCGAGCGCGACGGCGGCGAGGTCCGGAACGGCTCAGACCTGCCGCGTATCGCCCGCGCCACCAAGATCCTCGAGCTGGCCCGCTCCTACGGCATCCAGGTGTCCGACTTCGACGACGAGCCCGTTCACATGCCCGCTCCGTCGGACACCTACCACTACTGATCAGGTGCCGCAGAAGGTTCTGTAGTCGCCGAAATCCTCCGGCGCCGGTTCGGCGTAGCGCTCCAGGCCGGGCCGTTCGTCATAGGGCAAAGTGACGGCCGCGAGCAGCCGCGAGAGCGGATCGAGATCGCCCGCCGTCGCGGCGGCAAGGGCTTCCTCGACCAAGTGGTTCCGCGGGATGTACACCGGATTGACGCGGTCCATGGCCTCCGCGTCCGGAGTGAGTGACCGCCAGCGCGCCAACCAACCGTCGAACGCGGCACGGTCAACGAACAATCCGCGTATTGGCTCGACGTCACCCCGCGCCGCCCGGCCGAGGAGGCGGTAGAACGACGTGTGGTCGACCTGGCTCTGCCGCAGCTGGTCGAGGAGCCCGACGACCAACGGCGTCGCAACGTCGTCGTCCACGTCGCGTAGGCCTAGCTTCGCCCGCATGCCGGCCGACCATGCCGCGACATACTGCCGACCGAATCCGTCGAGTGACTCCTGTGCAAGGGCGACGGCTTGATCGAGATCGTCGGAGAACAGCGGAAGCAACGTCTCGGCGAACCGGGCAAGGTTCCACGCCGCCACCGCCGGCTGGTTCCCGTAGGCGTATCGGCCCCAGGTGTCGATTGAGCTGAACACCGTCGCCGGGTCGTAGGCGTCCATGAAGGCGCATGGTCCGTAGTCGATGCTCTCGCCGGAGATCGTCATGTTGTCGGTGTTCATCACCCCGTGCACGAACCCGACGAGCATCCATTGCGCCACCAGCGAGGCCTGGGCGGCGACGACCGCCTCGAACAGCGCGCGGTACGGATTCTCCGCGGCGGCGGCACTCGGATGGTGCCGGGCGATGGCGTGGTCGGCGAGCCGCCGCACCAAATCGATGTCGCCTGCGGTCGCGGCGTATTGAAAACTGCCCACCCGCAGGTGGCTGCTGGCCACCCGCGCGAGCACGGCGCCGGGCAGCAGCGTTTCCCGATGGACCCGGCGACCCGTGGCCACGACGGCGAGGGAGCGGGTGGTGGGGATGCCCAGCGCGTGCATCGCCTCGCTGACGATGTATTCGCGCAGCATCGGGCCGACCGCGGCCAGACCGTCGCCGCCTCGCGCGAACGGCGTGGCTCCCGAACCCTTGAGGTGAAGGTCACGAACCGTCCCGTCGTCGCGGGCGATCTCGCCGAGCAGAAGCGCGCGTCCGTCACCGAGCCGCGGGACGAATCCGCCGAACTGGTGGCCGGCATAGGCCTGCGCGACGGGCGTGGCGCCGTCCGGCACCAGGGCACCGACCAAGAACTGCAATCCAGCGGGGCTTTGCAGCCAGCCCGCATCCAGGCTCATATCGGCGGCCAACCGCTCATTGAGTACCAGTAGCTGCGGGTCGGGAGGCACCTCGGCCTTCCAGCGCATCGCCATCTCCGGCAACTCGCGGGAGAACCGGTCGTACAGGACGACGGTGGCATCCGATGCAACGCTCACGTCACCCAGATTACGGATGGGGATTGGTCGTCATACTTACACTGGGCCGATGCGACGGCTCGTGATCGCTGCCTTGTCCGCGGTAGCGCTGACCGCAGCGTTGGCACCCGCCGTCATCGCCCCTCCGGCCGTCAACACGGCCTGCCTACCGGGTGAAACAGGAGTCACCAACGGGTGTGCCCCGTTCTGCCTGCCGGGCAGAGACTGGGACTATGCCAATACCGGGTTGTGCCTTCCGGAGCCGCCGCCACAGCCGCCGAATGACGTTGTGCCGCAACCCGTCCCGATGTAGCCACCTCAGCGACGCGCGGAGCCAGTCAGCGGCCCGCCGTTGGACGCCTGCAGCAGGCAGATGACGGTACTGGGCATCGGATTGGCCGACGTTCGGTCTTGGTTCGAATCGATGAGGTACGTCACCACCAAGGGACTGCCGCCGACGGCGAAGCCCGTGTATTGAGTGAATCCCGCGTTGCACTGTTGATCGGCGACCTCGGCGATGGCGGCATTGACCTCCACGTCGGCGCGTAGATACACCTCCGCCGCGTGCGCGATCGTGCAGTCGATGACCGATACGGTGACCACGCTGGGATCGCTTGGCGGCGGGTCGGCGAGACAATCGCCGACACGGAGCTCGATCCACTTCTCCGTCCGAGGGCCTTGCGCAGTGGACGGAGCGGCGACGGTCGTTGTGAGAGTGGGTGCGGCGGAGGTGGCCGCCGAGGGCGCGCCCGAGTTGCCCGTGCCCGCTTCACATGCCGTCAGCAGTACCAGCGCGGCCAGGCACCAAATCGAGTAACGCCAAATATCTTCGAAGACCCACATCGGATGGTGTCAATTGTGCCTGACCCCACGCCAATCAAGGTGGCGGCGCTCGCAGCTTTAGTGTTGGGCCCACACGCCGTACGGGACGTACGGGTCGACACCGTAGGGCGTGTACGGGTTCGTCCCACCGGTCGGCGTCACCGGGTAGACCGGGGCGGGCGCCGGCACGTTCGAACCGCTCCCGGCGTCGGCCAGGACGGGGCTTGCAAGTCCGATCGCCAGCGCTGCCAGTGCGCTCCAAGCTACGGTGGCAAAGGTGATCTTCTTCATTTCAAACCGCCTCCTGTGCTCTTTTGGCGGAGGCTGGGGAGCCCTCGCCCGCCGATCTACTCTTGAAAACACGCAGGTCAGCGCTGCTCATCCCGTTGGCAGAATGTTTACCGGGCGTGGCAGGATCACAACGACACATCAATAGCTGCCACACGTGCGCTGGGCGCCGCCCGGCGACCGCAAGCAAGTCGCTAATCTCGATCGCAACAGATTGAGATCTGATCCTGCCCCGGTGCTCATCGTCGACCTGCCGGACGGAGCAGACAGTCGTGTAATTGAGGAGCACCCTCTTGACCCTCGACACCGTCGCGTTCGAGCTCGTACCGCCCAACGCGGATCTCGGTCGTGAACAGGCAGTGGAGGAAGCGCGCAAGGTGCAGCGCTTCGCCAAGGAAACCGGCATCGATGACCGGATCGGGCACGTCATGATTCCGGGGATGATCGAGGAGGACGACGACCGTCCCGTCGAGATGAAGCCCAGGCTCGACGTATTGGACTTCTGGACGATCATCAAGCCGGAGCTACCCGGGGTGAAGGGGCTGTGCACCCAGGTCACCGCGTTCATGGATGAGGCGGCACTGCGTCACCGGCTGACCGATCTGCACGAAGCCGGTTTCGATGGCATCGCTTTCGTCGGCGTGCCGCGAACCATGAACGACGGTGAGGGCTCCGGCGTTGCGCCCACCGACGCGCTGTCGATCTACGACCGACTCGTGCCCAACCGCGGTGCGATCCTGATTCCCACCCGCGATGGTGAACAGGGCAGGTTCAACTTCAAGTGCAACCAGGGTGCGACCTACGGCATGACTCAGCTGTTGTACTCCGACGCCATCGTTGCCTTCCTGACCGAATTCGCGAAGACCACCGACCATCGCCCCGAGATCCTGTTGTCATTCGGCTTCGTGCCGAAGGTCGAGTCGCGCATTGGTTTGATCAACTGGCTGATCCAGGATCCCGGCAACGCCGCCGTCGCCGACGAGCAAGCGTTCGTCAAGCAGTTGGCCGAAACGGACCCCGCGCAGAAGCGCAAGCTGATGATCGACCTGTACAAGCGGGTGATCGACGGCGTCGCCGACCTCGGTTTCCCACTGAGCATCCATCTCGAGGCGGCGTATGGCGCATCGGCGCCGGCATTCGAAACGTTCGCGGAGATGCTCGACTACTGGTCACCCGACAAGGCCTGAGTGTCCGGTCCGCCGGTCCCGGAGCTACGCGCACGTCTTGACGGGCTGACGATCCGCGATGCCGCCCGGCTCGGCCGTCGCCTCAGGAATCTGCGCGCCAAGCCCAGCCCCGAGAAGCTTCAGCAGATCGCCGAACAGGTCGTAGCCGCCGAGGCGCTCGTCGCCACGCGCAACGCCGCCGTCCCGACGATCACCTATCCCGATCTGCCGGTAAGCGACCGTCGCGACGAGATCGCCAGGGCCATTTCCGAACACCAGGTGGTCGTCGTCGCCGGTGAGACCGGTTCGGGCAAGACCACTCAGCTGCCAAAGATCTGCCTGGAGCTGGGCCGCGGCATCCGCGGCACCATCGGACACACGCAGCCGCGCCGGCTCGCCGCCCGCACCGTCGCCCAGCGCATCGCCGACGAACTGAGCACCCCGCTTGGCGAGGCCGTCGGATACACGGTCCGCTTCACCGACCAGGCAAGCGATCGCACGTTGGTGAAACTGATGACCGACGGCATCCTGCTCGCCGAGGTCCAGCGCGACCGGCGACTGCTGCGCTACGACACCTTGATTCTCGACGAGGCACACGAGCGCAGCCTCAACATCGACTTCCTTCTCGGGTATCTGCGTGAGCTTCTGCCGCGCAGGCCCGACCTGAAGGTGATCGTCACGTCGGCGACCATCGAGCCCGAACGGTTCGCCGCGCACTTCGGCGGCGCGCCGATCGTCGAGGTGTCCGGACGGACGTACCCGGTCGAAATCAGGCACCGGCCACTCGAAGTCGCCGTGCGATCAGACGATGACGCCGAGGACCCGGACGACCCGGACCACGACATCGTCCGCACCGAAATGCGGGATCAGACCGAGGCGGTCGTCGACGCAATCGCTGAGCTGGAGAAGGAACCGCCAGGCGACGTACTGGTGTTCCTGTCCGGCGAACGCGAAATACGTGACACCAGTGAAGCACTTCGTGGCATTGTCGATAATCACACCGAAGTGCTGCCGCTCTATGCCCGGCTGCCAACCGCGGAGCAGCAGAAGGTTTTTCAGGCGCACACCGGCCGACGTGTCGTGCTCGCCACCAATGTCGCCGAGACGTCGCTGACCGTGCCCGGCATCCGCTACGTCGTCGACCCCGGCACCGCACGAATCTCGCGCTACAGCCGCCGGACGAAGGTGCAGCGGCTGCCCATCGAGCCGATCTCCCAGGCGTCTGCCGCGCAGCGCGCGGGGCGCTCCGGCCGTGTCGCACCAGGCGTGTGCATCCGCCTTTACTCCGAGACGGACTTTGAAACCCGGCCGCGGTTCACTGACCCGGAGATTCTGCGAACGAACCTCGCCGCAGTCATCTTGCAGATGGCTGCACTGCAACTCGGCGACATCGAGGAGTTCCCGTTCCTCGATCCGCCGGACAAGCGCAGCATCCGCGACGGCGTGCTGCTGCTGCAGGAGCTCGGCGCCTTCGACAATCATGGCGCGATCACCGACCTCGGCCGTCGCCTCGCGCGGCTGCCGGTCGACCCCCGGCTCGGGAGGATGATCCTGGCGGCCGACGCTGAGGGATGCGTGAGTGAAGTGCTGGTGCTGGCGGCGGCGCTGTCGATTCCCGACCCGAGAGAGCGGCCCGCGGAACGCGAGGAGGCCGCGCGTCAGAAGCATGGCCGGTTTGCCGACGAGCGTTCGGACTTCATCTCATATCTGAACCTATGGCGTTACCTGCGCGAGCAACGGAAAGAGCGCTCGGGGAACGCGTTTCGGCGGATGTGCCGCGAGGAGTTCCTGCACTACCTGAGGATTCGCGAGTGGCAGGACCTCACCGGGCAGCTGCGCAGCATAGCCCGTGGCATCGGAATCCGTGAGTCCGACGAAGAGGCCGATCCCGGTCGTATCCACGCCGCGCTCAGCGCCGGTTTGCTCTCGCATATTGGCTTGCGGGAAGGCGATTCACGTGAATACACCGGTGCGCGCAACACGAAGTTCGTCCTCGCGCCCGGCTCCGTTCTCACCAAGCGGCCGCCGCGCTGGGTAGTCGTTGCCGAACTTGCCGAAACCAACCGGCTCTACGGCAGGATCGCGGCGCGCATCGAACCGGAAGGCCTGGAATCCGTTGCCGCGCACCTCGTTCAGCGCACCTACAGCGAACCGCACTGGGACGCGCAGCGCGGAGCCGTCATGGCATACGAGCGGGTTACGCTGTACGGGCTGCCGCTGGTGCCGCGCCGCCGCGTCAACTACGCGCAGATCGAGCCAGAGCTGGCCCGCGAGCTGTTCATCCGGCACGCGCTCGTCGAAGGCGATTGGCATACCCGCCATCACTTCTACCGTGACAACGCCCGGCTGCGCGAGGAACTGGAAGAGATCGAAGAGCGGGCACGTCGCCGTGATCTCATCATCGGCGACGACGAGATCTACAACCTCTATGACGCCCGCATCCCGGCCGAGGTCGTCTCGGCACGCCACTTCGACGCGTGGTGGAAAAAGCAGCGGCACCGCACGCCGCACCTGCTGACGTTCACTCGCGACGACCTGCTGCGCACCGAGGGGGCCGACGCTGACCGACCGGACACTTGGCGGGCGGGTGACCTGACGCTGCCGGTGACCTATCGCTTCGAGCCCGGCGCCGAAGACGACGGCATCACGGTGCATGTGCCGGTCGAGGTGCTCGCGCGCCTCGGCGGCGACGAGTTCGCCTGGCATGTGCCCGCGCTGCGCGAGGAACTGGTCACCGCGCTGATCCGATCACTGCCAAAAGACCTGCGCCGCAACTTCGTTCCTGCGCCCGACACCGCGCGTGCGGTGCTGGCGACCCTCGAACCGGGAACGCAACCGCTCTTGGAATCGCTGCAGCGTGCGTTGCAGCGGCTTTCCGGCGTGCTCGTGCCGACCGATGCGTTCGACCTCGACAAAATCCCGTCACACCTGCGGGTCACGTTCGCTGTCCAGTCCCCGGACGGCACCGAGGTGGCGCGGGGCAAGGACCTCGAGGCGCTGCAGGAGAAGCTCGCCGCACCGGTCAGGCAGGCCGTCGCGGAAGCGGTCGCCGACGGGCTGGAACGACGCGGATTGCGCGGCTGGCCTGAGGAGCTCGCCGAGGTGCCGCACACCGTCGAACGGGTCAGCGGCGGCCACGCCGTCCGCGGCTTCCCGGCATTCGTTGATGTCGGGAGCGCGGTTGATGTACGGGTATTCGCCACCACGGCCGAGCAGGACGCCGCGATGGCGCCCGGCATCCGCCGGTTGCTGCGCCTGTCGATTCCGTCGCCCGTCAAAACCATTGAGCGGCAATTGAATACCCGCGCTCGCCTGGTCCTCGGCGCGAATCCCGACGGCTCATTGGCGGCGCTGCTCGACGACTGCGCGGACGCCGCGGTGGGGGTGCTGGCTTCAGCTCCGGTGTGGACGCGATCCGAGTTCGCGGCGCTGCGGCAGCGGGTGGCCGACGCGCTGGCATCGACGACGCTCGACATCGTGGGGCGCGTCGAGAAGGTGCTTGCCGCCGCGAATGAAGTTCAGGTCGCGTTGCCCGCTTCGCCGTCCGCGGCTCAGGCCGACGCGATCGCCGACATCCGGGCGCAGCTCGACCGGCTGCTGCCGGACGGTTTTGTAACCTCCACCGGCGCAGCCCATCTCAGCGACCTGACCCGCTACCTCACGGCCGTCGGGCGACGCCTCGAGCGGTTACCGCAGGGCCTCAACGCCGACCGCGAGCGGATGGCGCGGGTGCATGCTGTGCAAGATGCGTACGACGAACTGCGGCAGGCTCTGTCGCAGCCACGGGCGGCCGCGGACGATGTTCGCGACATCGCGCGAATGATCGAGGAGCTGCGGGTCAGCCTGTGGGCCCAACAGCTCGGCACTGCCCGGCCGGTCAGCGAGCAGCGCATTTACCGGGCGATCGACGCGGTCACACCCTAGCGTTTCGGCTCGAGTGTGGGCTTGGGTCACGCTATTTCCGGGCGGACAAGCGTGCGGGTAACCCAGTGCGGCGGCTTGTCAGAGATCCAGGACGAGATCGCTGTGTGGTGTGGCCGTGCACAACAGCACCGCGCCGTCGGCGGGTTCCTCCAGCGGGGGCTGGCTGTAGTCGGCCGCGCCTTCGATCACCGGCGTCTCGCATGTGTGGCAGACGCCGCTTCGACAGGAATACCGCGTTGGCACGTCGCACGCTTCCGCGAATTCGAGGAGGGTGTGGAAATCGGGTGACCAATTGACGCTTAGTCCACTGCGGGCGAAGGTGACCCGCGGCCCCGATCCGGGCACGCCCGCCGGAGGGTGTGGCCGTGTGGGCGTTGCGGCGCCGACGATACCCGGATTGATCGGTGGCAGAGTGCCGAACAGTTCGGTGTGGATGTGCGCGGGATCGACACTGGCCGCCGTCAGCGCGTCACGCATGTCGTCCATGAATGCGGCGGGGCCGCAGAGGTATGCGGTGGCGTCGGTCGGCAGACCCAGCGCGGCGATCGACTGCCGGTCCAGTCGCTTGGGTGTGTCGCCACGGGTGTAGAAGACGTGCTGATGGACGTCGGGCATGGAGTCGAACAAGGCCATGACTTCGGCGGCGAACGCGTACGTCTCGGCGCTTTGCGTCGTATGCAACCACCAGATCTGGCGCGGCGTATTCAGCGTCGCCAGTGCATGCGCCATAGCCATGACCGGGGTGGCACCGATGCCGGCAGACGCCAGGATCACCGGGCCGCTGTCATCGATGAGGTAGAAATCCCCTCGTGGCGCGGCAGATTCGATGACCGATCCGGCCTTGACATGACTGTGCAACCATCGGCTCACCTGCCCGTGATCCTCGCGTTTGACGCTGATGCGGTAAAAGCCCCCAGCCGGATCTCCTGACAGCGAGTAGCTGCGCATCGGTGGCGGATCGCCTGCGTCGGGGATCTTCACAGTGAGGTATTGCCCGGGAAGCGGTACCGGAAGGGCGCTGCCGTCGTCGGACTCGAGTCGAATCGACAGAACTGTCGGGCTCTCAGGATGAGTGGCCGTCACGCGTAATCGTCGGAAGCCCTGCCACCCGGGCTCGACGCCGAGTGGCAGTTGTATTGGGGCGGCGAGCATATCGCGGAACGACTGCTGCCATCCGGGGCTCAGGGCGGGCACCTCGACGACCTTGCGTAAGAGGTCCATGTCGCGGTCGGGTAGGTACAGCAACGCGTCGACGTCCGCGACGCTGAGCTCGTGGCGACCGCGCCGGGTCAGCACGATGTC
>JAJKIB010000464.1 GCA_021154745.1 Mycobacterium sp. | reverse complement strand
CCGCCCAGTTCTAGTTCCGTCTCCCCGCCTTCTTCGCCGAGCGTGCGTGTCTGCGGGCGACACGCCGCAATCGGTACGTACTTTGCGCACGCTCGCGGGCAGGCGCGGTGCGAATCGCTGCGCGACAACATCCCACGCCCGGCCGTGCGAGCGTGCGTAAACTACGGCAATTCATCGGCGTGTCGGCCGCAGACACGCACGCTCGCTGACAGAAAGCTACGTGCCGGGGCCGATGTTGCGCGCCGGGCGGGTGCGCAGACCGTGGACGTATTCCGCTGGCGCCCCTGCGATTTCGGCCGCATCGGCCATCACGCCGAGATACCGCGCCGACGGTAGCCCGCCCTCCCAAGCATCGACCACATATAGCCAGGCCAGCGCAGGATCGGTGGTGGTGTCAGACGACAGCCGCTGAACCCGACATCGGATCTTCTTGTGGAAGCCCAGCTCTGAGCCTTCCCAGCGGTCGAGGTTCTTCTCGTCGTCCCTGGTCATGTCGTAGAGCACGACGAAGACCTTGGACAGCGGATCCTCGACCAGCGTCGCGAGCGCGCCCTCCCAGAAGATGTCCTCGCCGCCGAATGTCAGCCGCCAGCCATGCAGCCAACCCGTTCCCGCCATCGGCGAATGGGGAGCCCGCTGCAGCATCTGGTCCGGATGCATGTTCGATCCGTAGGCGGCGTACAGCGTCACGGGGGAAAGCCTAGAGCTTCGCTCACTGGCTGCGCGATCAACGGCACGCTTGGTTAGGTTAAGGCGGTGGCAACCCGCATCGTGATCATCGGCGGCGGGCCCGCCGGCTACGAGGCGGCACTGGTCGCCGCAGCTCGCGGCCCCGAAGTCGCCGACGTCACCGTCGTCGACTCTGACGGCATCGGCGGCGCCTGCGTGCTGTGGGACTGCGTGCCGTCCAAGACGTTCATCGCATCCACCGGCGTGCGCACCGAACTGCGCCGCGCACCCAACCTCGGGTATGCGCTCGAATTCGAGGACGCCAAGATCGAACTGCCGAAGATCAACAACCGCGTCAAGACGCTGGCGGCCGCGCAATCGGCCGACATCGCGGCTCGGCTGCAGAGCGAGGGCGTGACGCTGATCGCGGGCCGCGGCGAGCTGGTCGACGACGTGCCGGGCATGGCCGCGCACACCGTCAAGGTCACCGCACACGACGGCACGGTCAGCAAGCTGCGGGCCGACGTCGTGCTGATCGCTACCGGCGCCAGACCGCGGGTGCTGCCCAACGCCGAGCCCGACGGCGAACGAATCCTGAACTGGCGCCAACTCTATGACCTCGAGAAGCTGCCCGAGCATCTCGTCGTCGTCGGCTCCGGTGTCACCGGTGCCGAATTCGTCAACGCCTACACCGAACTCGGCGTTGCGGTGACAGTGGTCGCCAGCCGCGACCAGATCCTGCCGCACGAGGACTCCGACGCCGCCGCGGTGCTCGAGGAAGCGCTGGCCGAACGCGGCGTGCAGCTGGTCAAGAACGCCAGAGCGGAGTCGGTCACCCACACCGATCACGGCGTGCTCGTCACGATGACCGACGGCCGCACCGTCGAGGGCAGCCACGCGCTGATGACCGTCGGCTCGGTGCCCAACACCAGTGGGCTCGGACTCGAGCGCCTCGGCATCGAGGTTGGGCCTGGCAACTACCTGGCGGTCGACCGGGTGTCGCGAACGTCGGTGCCCGGCATTTATGCGGCCGGCGACTGTACCGGGTTGATGCTGCTGGCCTCCGTGGCCGCGATGCAGGGACGCATCGCGATCTACCATGCGCTGGGCGAGGGGCTCAGCCCGATCCGGCTGCGCACGGTCGCCGCCGCGGTGTTCACCCGGCCGGAGATCGCCGCGGTCGGGGTGCCTCAGTCCAAGATCGACGACGGCTCGGTGCCGGCCCGGACGATCACGCTGCCGCTGAACACCAACGCCCGGGCCAAGATGTCGGGCCTGCGCCTGGGCTTCGTGAAGATTTTCTGCCGCCCGGCCACCGGCGTGGTGATCGGCGGCGTGGTGGTGGCGCCGATCGCCTCGGAGCTGATCCTGCCGATCGCTCTGGCGGTGCAGAACGGCAACGACGTCGGGGACCTCGCGCAGACCTTCTCCGTCTACCCGTCGCTATCGGGTTCGGTCACCGAGGCGGCGCGGCGGCTGGTGGCGCACGACGATTTGGATTGAGCTTCTGCGCACGCGAGGAGCAGGGCAACACCAGTAACCTGTGAATGGACCACCGTACCGACGAGTAACAAGGATCCATTCGAAGTGAGCGACCCGATCTCGGTCAACGGCGAGACGTTGCTGGGTGCGCAACAGCGCCAAGAGGCGTGGCAGCGGCTCGGCAGCGAGCAGTTCGACGTCGTCGTCATCGGTGGCGGCGTGGTCGGCGCGGGCGCGGCCCTGGACGCGGCGACCCGCGGGCTCAAGGTCGCGCTCGTCGAGGCCCGTGACTTCGCGTCCGGCACGTCCAGTCGCAGCTCGAAGATGTTCCACGGCGGGCTGCGCTACCTCGAACAGCTGGAGTTCGGGCTCGTGCGCGAGGCGCTGTACGAGAGGGAGCTGTCGCTCAAGACACTGGCACCGCATCTGGTCAAGCCGTTGCCGTTTCTGTTCCCGCTGACCAAGCGGTGGTGGGAGCGGCTGTACATCGCGGCGGGTATCTTCCTCTACGACCAGCTGGGCGGCGCGAAATCCGTTCCCGCGCAAAAGCATTTGACCCGTGCGGGCGCGCTGCGGCTGTCCCCGGGGCTCAAACGCACGTCGCTGATCGGCGGCATCCGCTACTACGACACCGTCGTCGACGATGCCCGCCACACGATGACGGTGGCACGCACGGCGGCCCACTACACGGCGGTGGTGCGGTCGTCGACGCAGGTGGTTTCGCTGCTGCGGGAGGGCGACCGGGTGGTCGGCGTCCAGGTCCGCGACTCCGAAAACGGCGCGGTCACCGAGGTGCGCGGGCATGTCGTGGTCAACGCTACGGGCGTGTGGACCGACGAGATCCAGGCGCTGTCCAAGCAGCGCGGCCGGTTCCGCGTGCGGGCGTCGAAGGGCGTGCACATCGTGGTGCCGCGCGATCGGATCGTCAGTGAGGTGGCGATCATCCTGCGCACCGAGAAGTCGGTGTTGTTCGTGATTCCGTGGGGCACGCACTGGATCATCGGCACCACCGACACCGACTGGAACCTCGACCTGGCCCACCCGGCGGCCACCAAGGCCGACATCGACTACATCCTCGAGCACGTCAACACCGTGCTGGCCACGCCTTTGACGCACGACGACATCGACGGCGTCTACGCGGGGCTGCGGCCGCTGCTGGCCGGGGAGAGCGAAGAGACGTCCAAGCTGTCGCGTGAGCATGCCGTTGCGGTGCCGGCCCCGGGTCTGGTGGCTATCGCCGGCGGCAAGTACACCACCTACCGGGTGATGGGCGCAGACGCGATCGACGCCGCCGCAGAGTTCATCCCGGCCCGGGTGGCGCCGTCGATCACCGAGAAGGTGCCGCTGATGGGTGCCGACGGTTACTTCGCGCTGGTCAACCAAACCGAAAGCGTCGGTGCGCATTACGGCCTTCATCCGTACCGGGTGCGTCACCTGCTGGACCGGTACGGATCGTTGATCGGCGAGGTGCTCGCGATGGCCGAGGACAGGCCGGAGCTGCTGACCCCGATCACCGAAGCGCCGGTGTACTTGAAGGTGGAGGCGTGGTATGCGGCGGCCGCCGAGGGCGCGCTGCATCTGGAGGACATCCTGGCCCGCAGGATGCGGATTTCCATCGAGTACCCCCACCGCGGTGTGGACTGCGCGCGTGAGGTCGCCGAAGTCGTTGCCCCGGTGCTGGGTTGGAGCGCCGAGGATATCGACCGGGAAGTCCACACGTATTGCGCGCGCGTCGATGCCGAGGTTCGCTCACAGCAGCAGCCCGACGACGAGTCGGCCGACGCGCTGCGGGCCGCGGCCCCGGAGGCCCGTGCGGAGATCCTCGAACCGGTGCCGCTTTCGTGAGGCCGGCGCCGCTGCCCGTGCGCGACGGCCTCGGCCCGGCGCGGGTGCGGTTGCACGGCGGCGTGGTGGTCGACGAGTTCCGGGCCCGGTGGGGTGATGAGGCCGCCGCGAAAGTGCTTGGGGGAGAGGTGGTGTTGCCCGACGGGGCGGTTGTCGATGCGACCAGCGAGCTGCCGGCCGGCGCGCAGGTGTACTTCTATCGCGACCTGCGCAACGAGGTGACGGTGCCGTTCGATATTCCGGTGCTGTACCGCGACGACGGCATCGTGGTCGTTGATAAGCCGCATTTCCTCGCGACCATGCCGCGGGGTCGCCATGTCGCGCAGACGGCGTTGGTGCGGCTGCGCCGAGAACTGGATCTGCCGGAGCTCAGTCCCGCGCATAGGTTGGACCGGCTGACGGCGGGCGTGCTGTTGTTCACGACGCGCCGCGAGCTGCGTGGCCGGTATCAGACGCTGTTCGCGCGGGGATTGGTGCGCAAGACGTATCTCGCCAGGGCGGCGGCCAATTCGGGCCTCGCGCAGCCGACGCTGGTGCGCAGCCGAATCATTAAGCGGCGTGGAGAGTTACAGGCGGTTGAGGAGCCGGGCGAGCCCAACGCTGAGACACTCATCGAATTCGACAACGGGTTATACCGGCTCACTCCACACACCGGACGCACGCATCAGCTGAGGGTGCACATGGCATCGCTCGGCGTGCCAATCGTCGGAGATCCGCTGTACCCGGCCGTGATCGAGGTGCCGCCCGACGATTTCTCGCAACCGCTTCAGCTGCTGGCCTACAGCATCGAATTCGTCGATCCGGTGCACGGACGTCGACGCCGGTTTGTCAGCAGTCGCGTCCTCAACGACGGTCGGCCGACTCCGTTCCCGCCACGACGACCGCGCGATTCCGTTCCGACACCTGCGCAAGATCCATCTTGACCACCCGCCGGTCATAGCTCAGATACCCGTTGACTTCGTTTTCGACGTCGGTCGTCTGGGTGTAGATCGCCCCTGACAAGTTGGCCCCTCGGATGAAATCTTCGAGGTCCTGACTGACCTTGACGTACCGCTCCGTCAGGCGCGCCTGGCTGTCCGTCATCTCGTAGGCCTCCGGTTGTCCAGGCCACCGGTTGTTGTCGAGCACCAGCCCGAGGCCGCCGTACTCGCCGTCCACCGTCACTCGCGGGTCGAGTGGGTCGGGCAGTACCGGACGGCCGGGGCCGACATAGGTGTGATCGTCCCAGATGTCCCCGGCATGGCTGTCGGGCCGCGATTTGCAGCAGTTGGCCCCGCTGTTCGCGTCCACCATCCGCGTCGGGTCGGCCGCTTTCACCGCATTCACGATCCTGGCCGTGTCGTATTCGGCCCAGCCCTCGTTGAACGGCACCCAGCCGACGATCGAGGTGACGCTGCGCAGTTGATCGACCACCGCAAACAGCTCGCGTTCGAAATTCGCCTTCGCCGCGGGAGGAGGATCTGGGAGGGGGCCCGTCGGGGGATCGAGCGACACGTAGAGCGACGGCATGTCCTGCCACACCATCAGCCCCAGCTTGTCCGCCCAGTAATACCAGCGCGCCGGCTCCACCTTGGCGTGCTTGCGGACGAAGTTCATGCCCAGCGCCTTGATCTGCTCGAGGTCGAACTTCAGCGCGTCGTCGGTGGGCGCGGTGTAGAGCCCGTCCGGCCAGTACCCCTGGTCCAGCGGGCCGTGCAGGAACGTGATCTTGCCGTTCAACGCGATCCGCGGCCTGCCTTTTGCATCCCTGACCGTGCCGATCGTGCGCAATCCGGCATAGCTGGAAACCTGGTCGACGACCTTCCCGGACGGGCTTACCAGCCCGACCTTGAGGTCGTAGAGATAGGGGTCATCGGGGGTCCACAGGTGACCGTTCGGCATCGGCAGACGCAACGCCTGACCCGGTTTGCCGGTCGCGATCGACACCACGGCGCCCCCCGGCTCGGACACAACCACCTGGGCGCGCTGGTCACTCGTGCCGGAAACCCGCGGCGTGACGGTAAGACCCGTCAGGTCCGGGACGATGTCGAGCTTGTCGATGTGCGCGGTCCGCACCGGCTCTATCCATACCGTCTGCCAGATGCCCGACGAACCGGTGTAGAACAGTCCGCCGGGGTTGTTGCGCTGCTTGCCGACCGGGAATGGGTTGGTTTCGTTGCGGTCCTCGACCCGCACGGTTATCTCCTGCGGGCCCGGCCACCGCAGCGCGCTGGTGATGTCGGCGCTGAACTCGGTGTAACCGCCTTCGTGGTAGGCCACCTGCTTGTTGTTCACCCAAACGGTGGCGATTTGGTCGACCGCGCCGAAGTGCAGCAGCACGCGCTGTCCGCGCCAGGTACTCGGCAACTTGAAGACCTTGCGATACCACATTTGGTCGTCGTGGCGCTGGATACCGGACAGTGCCGACTCCGTGGGATACGGCACCAGGATCTGCTCGCGGTATGAGTCTGCCGGCGTAGGTGCCGCCAAAGCGGTCCGTTCGGACCGGCCTGTGTAACCCCACGGCCCGTTGAGATTGAGCCAACGCTTCCGCACCATCTGCGGGCGCGGGTACTCCGGCAGCGCGTTCTTCGGCCCCACCAGATCAGTCCACGGCGTCGACAACGGTGGCTTCTTCCGTTGCCATGCCTCTACCGCGTTGGCCGGCACGTTGACCATCATGCTGACACTTAACAGCGCGAACCACACCGCCGCGAAACGGCCGATCCGCGCGCGATTCAATCGCACCAAACGCCGGATAGGCGATCGTTTCGGTCGGACTTCGCGGCGACACAACGACTCGAAGCGAGCGGCCAAGTATTACTCCCAAGGCTGAAACACGGACAAGACCGACGTGCGGCGTGTGCCCCAACCTGACCCTGTACACCGCTTCTATCCAGCAAACGAATCTATCCAGTCGGCGACGAGGGAGTCCGGCGGTTCTCTACGAATTGAATCGAAACAGACCGGGGGCGACGCGGTTGCTGATGGCAATGTAGCGTATCGCGAAACAAGATCTCTACAAATTCCGAAACACGTTTTGCACACTGTCTTTTCAAGTGTGTGTGATAGGACACATAGTCGAGCTGCAAGGCCACACGCCAACGGGTATCGGATTGGATCGTGCCGGAATCTTGATGTCACGCAAGTTACCCCAGGCGTGCGCTACTTCCCTAGGGAGCAAAATATCTCACGACTAGCGCATTCCGCCGCGCCGCAGCACGCTCGCGGCCACAATCAACGTGAGGCGGCCGACTTAGGAGTGGATGCATGCCATGTATCTGATCACCGGCGCTGGGGGAGGTAGCGGCAGCGTCAGCCGCCGCGTCGTTCAGTCGCTGCTCGACGGCGGTGCACAGGTGCGGGCCATGGTGCGCCGTGCCGACGACCGCGCCGAACAGCTGCGTGCGATTGGCGCCGACGTGATCGTGGGCGACCTGACCAATGCCGGCGACATCGTCGACGCCATCGACGGTGTGCGTCGCATGTTCTTCAACATGAGCGTGTCACCCGATTACCTGAGGGCCACGACCGAGGTCTGCGGGGTGGCGCTCGAACGGGGTCATCTCGACGTGATCGTCAACATGTCGCAGATGACTGTGTCGCAGATGACGCTGACGAGCACCGATGAGTCGAAACAGCATCGGCTGCATTGGCTGGCCGAGCATGTGTTGAACTGGTCCGGCCTGCCGGTAATCCACGTCAGACCAACCGTTTTCTTGGACAACCCGTTGTTCACATTGATGGCGTCACAGACCGTCCGCGAGCGTGGCGTGCTTGCGCTGCCCTTCGGTACCGGCCGCACATCGCCGATCGCCGCGGATGACGTCGCCCATGTCGTTTCCGCCTTGCTGCGCCAGCCCACTGATCGGATCGGTGAGGTATTCGAACTGACGGGTCCCGAGGTGCTCGACATCAACGGCCTCGCCGAGCAGTACAGCCGAGCGTTGAAGCGGCCGATCTCCGCCGAAGATGTCCCTCTCGACGAGTGGGAGCGGCGGGTGCTGGCTCCCATTGGCCTGCCCGACCACATCCGTCAGCACATCGCCACCATGGCGCGGCTGCATCGCGAAGGCCGCTACGACCGCGCCACCGGGGACGTCGAGCAGATCACCGGACGGCCCGCCCAAACCGTTGAGCAGTACGTGGCGTCGAATCCCGATCTGTTCTACTGACCGCGTGAATCGCGAAGCCTTCGACCGTCTCTTCGACATGACCGGCCGCACCGTCATCGTGACGGGCGGCACCAGAGGCATCGGGTTGGCGCTGGCGGAGGGCTTCATTCTGGCCGGCGCGCGCGTAGTGGTCGCCAGCCGCAAGCCAGACGCCTGCGAGAAGGCCGTCGACCACCTGCGCGGGCTGGGCGGTCAGGCCATCGGGGTGCCCACTCACCTTGGCGACGTCGATGCCCTTGGCGCGCTGGTGCGACGCACGGTCGACGAGTTCGGCGGCATCGACGTGGTCGTGAACAACGCCGCCAACGCTCTCGCGCAGCCACTGGGGGAGATGACCGTCGACGCGTGGACCAAGTCGTTCGAGGTCAACCTGCGCGGACCGGTATTTCTTGTGCAGCACGCGCTGCCGCACCTGAAGGCCAGTGCGACGCCCGCAGTGCTCAACATGATCTCGGTCGGCGCGTTCATGTTCGCGGCGGGCACCGCGATGTATTCGGCCGGCAAGGCGGCGATGATGTCGTTCACCCGGTCGATGGCCGCCGAGTTCGCACAGTTCGGCATCCGGGTCAACGCGCTGGCGCCGGGACCCGTCGACACCGACATGATGCGCAACAACCCGCAGCAGGCGATCGATTACATGGCAGGCGCAACGATGATGAAGCGGCTGGGTTCGCCCGACGAAATGGTCGGCGCGGCACTGCTGTTGACATCGGATGCCGGCAGCTACATCACCGGGCAGGTCATCATTCCCGACGGTGGCGGAACGCCTCGGTAGCTTCAGCTATCTGCCCGCTGGCTCCCGCCAGAATCTGGCTGCGGTTCTCCAAGTGCAGTGCGGACTCCAGGCTCGACGCTTCGAGATTCGCCCACAACACCTGCTTGGTGGACTCCACGCCGAATTTGCCGTAACCGCATAGCGTTTCGGCGATCGTCAGCGCCTCGTCGACCACCGAGTCCGACAACCGCGAGACCAGGCCCAACCGAAGCGCCTCATCGGCGTCCACCACCCGCGCCGTCAGGATCAAGTCGAACGCCGGCCCGGCACCCACGATGCGTGGCAGCGTGTAGCTGACACCGATGTCGCAGCCGCCGATGCCCAACTTGATGAACTGCGTGCAGAACCGCGCCGACTCGGAGGCGACGCGGATGTCACAGGCCAGCGCGATGCCGAAGCCTCCGCCGTAGGCGGGACCGTTGACCGCCGCAATCGCCGGTTGCCGAAGGCGGTGTATCCGTGCGGTGAGGTTCGCGATGCGCTCCTGCCAGCGCATGCCGGACCGCGGGAATTCGGTGCCGCCTCCCGCCTCCGACGGGTTGGAATCGGTCAAGTCCAGACCCGAGCAGAATCCTCGCCCGGCCCCGGTGAGCACGACGACGCGGCATTCGTTGTTGGCACCGATGGCATCTAGGGCAGTGTGCAGCTGCTCGACGAGCTCGTAGTTCAATGCGTTGAGTTTGTCTGGCCGGTTCAGCGTCAGCACGGCGATGTCCGGACGTGGGTAGATCAGTTCGAGCTGCGGCATGCGCCTCACGCTAACGAACAATCGGATTGGGTCGAGTCGTCTCGGTAGTAGGGCGATTGACAAGTTGCAGAAAGCCTTGGTGGCGTCGAGCGTGACGTTGTCGTGTCGGTCGAGGCGTCGGCAGTGGTTGATCCGGCCGTTGGTGCGTTCGACCAGTGTTGTCGGTGGGTGCTGGCATGCTGGCCGCTGAGATGAGCCGGCACGTCACGTTCAAGTTCTGCCTCGATCCAACCGTCGAGCAGCAGCAGGTGCTGGCGCGGCATGCCGGGGCGGCCCGGTTTGCGTTCAATCAGTGCCTGCGGACGGTGAAAGTCGCCCTCGATCAACGCAAATCTGACCCGGGCATACAGGTGCCATGGACGGGGTTTGATCTGATCAACGTGTTTAACGGGTGGAAGAAAACTGAGGACGCTGGCCGGGTGTTCACGGTCGGCAGTGACGGGGTGGTCGAGACTGTGGTGACGGGGCTGGCGTGGCGTAGCAAGGTGTGTCAGCAGGTGTTCGAGGAAGCCGCCGTGGACTGCGGGCGGGCGCTGTCGGCCTGGTCGGACTCGCGGGCGGGGAGGCGCAAAGGCAAACGGGTGGGTTTTCCCCGGTTCAAGAAGAAAACCGGTGCGACACCGTCGTTTCGGCTGCGCAACAAGCATCCCAAGGGCCGGCCGTCGGCGATCCGGGTCGGCCACAACGACCGGCCGCGCTCGGTCACCCTGCCAGGAATCGGGCAGATCGCGGTCTTCGATGACACCCGCCCGCTGCGGCGCATGCTCGCCAAGAACCGCGCGAAGATCCTTTTCGCCACCGTCAGCCACCACGCGGGCTGCTGGTGGGTGTCGCTGAATGTCGAGGCCGACGAGCTGCACCCCGCCCAGCGGCACCCACCCCGTGAGCCCGGAGACTTCGGCGGGTGGGTCGGTGTCGATCGCGGTTTGTCGGCGTTTCTGGTCGCCGCCCACGCCGACGGCACCGAGGTTGCCCGCATCACCGATGCCCCGAAAGCCGTGGCCGCCGGGATGAAACACCAACGGCGGCTGGCCAAATCGTTGTCGCGCAAGCAGAAAGGATCACACAACCGCCGAGACGTTGCAGCCAAACTGGGCCGTCACCACGATCACATCGCGAACGTCCGTCGGCATTTCCTGCACGAGGTATCCAATGCGCTGGTCAAGGCCCACGACCGGCTCGTCATCGAGAACCTGAACGTGTCCGGAATGCTGGCCAACCACCGCCTAGCGCGTGCCATCTCCGATGCCGGCTGGGGCGAATTCGCCCGTCAACTCGGCTATAAACAGGCCTGGCGCGGCGGCGAACTAGTCATCGCCGATCGGTGGTACCCGTCGAGCAGGCTATGCCCGCAATGTGGAGCCATTAACGGCGATCTGAAACTTGCCGATCGGGTGTTCACCTGCGGGTGCGGGCATTCGGCTGATCGTGACAGGAACGCCGCGGTGAATCTGGCCGGCTGGGCCCAGGCCCATCAAGATCCAACCCTCGATCCCCGGACCCCCAAGCACGGAGGCCGGGCCACCAACGCCCGCCGACGGGACGGCGCTGACCAGCACCCCACGTGTGCCGGTGAAACCAGCCCGGATGACGCGGGAACTGACGTTCATACCGCCCCCGCGGCTTGAACCGACGATCGCCCGAGAAGGGCGGTGCCGAACATCTCAACAAAGTCGTTCGACACGCTTTAGACGGCGCTGCGCCACCCGCTGACGCCGACGGCAATCATCCGCAGCTGCTTGACCGCCGTGCGCTTGATCTCCTCGATCGCCGCCGTGTCGTTGGCGTCCTCGATGGCTTCGGCGATCACGATCATCGCGTTCACGAACAGGCTGGCGAGGATGTTGAGGTCCTCGCCGCTCCAGGTATTCAGGCCGGGAAACCTGGCCAGATCGATCGCCAACTCCGAAGTGATCAACCGGATTTCGGTGCGGATCGCGTAACGCAACACCGTCACGCCGCTGGAGCGCTCACGCCCGATGAAGCGCCAGTGTTCACGATCTTCGGTGACCCCGTCGATGAGGATGTCGACCGAGGACTCGATGACGCGGTTCGGATCCAGCTTGCCTGCACGCGCGCCGCGCAGCATGTCGCGCAGCCTGCGGAAGGACTCGTCGATCAGCACCAGCCCGAGTGCCTCCATCGACTCGAAATGCCGATAGAACGCCGCGGGCACGATGCCGGCCTCGCGGGTGACCTCACGCAGGCTCAGCGCGGCGAAGCTGCGGTCCTCGAGCAGCTTCATCGCCGCCGCGACGATGGCCCGACGGGTGGCCTCCTTGCGCTCCTCGCGTGACAGGGTGTCGCGGGAGCGCGGTTTACTCGAACGACCCGATCTACTCGTTCGTGAACTGGGCGTACGACTGTTCACTGTGTGAAACCTACCACAACCAGGATTAATCTCTTGACCCGTCCGCCTGTGAGCGCGCACGGTGTACACATGTTCACTCAAACTTTGACGCGGCGGATGCTCCGGTCACCGCTGGTCGGCCTGCTGACCGGGCCGCATGGCGTGGACCGGTACACCGAGCTGGTCGCCCCGACTTGGACCGCGGGTGACGCCCGGGCCAAGATCGTCGCGGTGCGGCGGCAGACCGCGCGCAGCGTCACCCTGACCCTGGAGCCGAATCGGGCGTTCACCGGTTTTCGCGCCGGCCAACACATCAACCTGACCGTCGAGATCGACGGCCGTCGCCGGACCCGGCCCTACTCGCCGGCCAGCGCGGAGGCCGCTCCGCACATCGAACTGACCGTGGGCCGCCACGGCGGTGGCCTGGTGTCCAACTACCTCTACGAGCACGCCCGGCCGGGCATGGTCGTCGGGCTGAACTCCGTCGGTGGGGAGTTCGTCCTGCCCACACAGCGGCCGCGGCGCATTCTCTTGGTGTCCGGCGGCAGCGGCATCACACCGGTGATGTCCATGCTGCGCACACTGCGCGCCGAGGGCTTCACCGGCGAGGTCGCATTCATCCACTACGCACGCTCCGCCGACGAAGCGTGCTACCGCGACGAGCTCGACGCCATGCAAGGCGTGAAGGTGTTGCACGGATACACCCGCGCGACAACGGGTTCCGACCTCAACGGCCGCTTCGGTCGCGACCACCTCGCGGCCGCGCTGCCCGAACCTGAAGCCGTATTCGTCTGCGGCCCACCCGCTTTGGTGGAGGCCGTACGCGGACACTGCGCGAACGTGCGCTCGGAGAGCTTCGTCCCGCCCGTGTTCGACGTCACAGTCGAGGCGTCCGGGGGTCTCGTCACCTTCGCCGACAGCGGGGTCGAGCGGGTCGACGACGGCCGGCCGCTGCTCGAGCAGGCGGAGGCCGCAGGGCTGAAGCCCGAAAGCGGATGCCGGATGGGCATCTGCCACAGCTGCACCCGCCGCAAGACCCGCGGCGCGGTGAAAAACCTCATCACCGGAGCGGTGTCGAGCGCTGAGCAGGAGGACGTGCAGATCTGCGTGTCCGTCCCGGTCGGCGACGTCGACATCGCGCTCTAACGAAAGGTGCTCGACATGACTGTCACCACCACCACTCCTGAGCCGAAGACACTTCAGAAGACCGTCGGCGGCAAGACCGTCACGATGACCCCCGAGCAGGTCGAGGCGTTCGGCCGTGAGCTCGACGCGCTGAAGGAACGCGTCATCGCCGATCTCGGCGAACGCGACGCCACCTACATCCGCCGGATCATCAAGGCCCAGCGCGCCCTTGAGGTCGGCGGGCGCGCGTTGCTGTTCGGCGGCATCTTCCCGCCGTTCTGGCTGGCGGGCACGGCGATGCTGGGCCTGTCCAAGGTCATCGACAACATGGAGATCGGCCACAACGTGATGCACGGGCAGTACGACTGGATGGGCGATCCGGCGATCTCCAGCCACGGATTCGAATGGGACACCGCGTGCCCCGGTGACCAGTGGCGCCACTCGCACAACTACATGCACCACACGTACACGAACATCGTCGGGATGGACCGCGACATCGGTTACGGCATCTTGCGGATGAGCGAGGATCAGCGGTGGCGCCCATACTTTCTCGGCAACCCGGTCTACGCGTTCCTGCTGATGGTGCTGTTCCAGTACGGCGTGGCGCTGCACGAGCTGGAGACCGAGCGGATTCGTGCTGGTGAGATCACGCTTGCAGACAAGCGGGAGATCCTCGAGGGCATCTGGCGCAAGACCAAGCGGCAGGCGCTCAAGGACTACGTGGCGTTCCCGCTGTTG
>JAJKIB010000463.1 GCA_021154745.1 Mycobacterium sp. | reverse complement strand
TCGGTGATCCTGCTCAACCCGTCCGCACCGTGCTCGGGTTGATGCAGCACCAGCGTCTGCCCGTTGCAGCGGTGCCACTTGTCGGCCGACGCCGCGAAGAACGCCTGCGCGTCGTCGGGGGTGGCGAACTGCACGGCGCCGAAAAAGCCTGAGTACGACGGGCCGTTCTGATCCTCGCCGATCCATGATTGGCTCGCCACGGTGCGCACCGGATTCGCCTGATACACAATCTTTTCCAGCCGGAAGCCAGCGCTCACACAGTCGACGGGCGTCGCCTCAGATTCGCGCACGCCCTGCAGCAGCATCTCGGCGCCACCCTCGACGAGTTGGCCCATGAAGCCGGCGGTTCCGAGGATGGTGGCGAGTTCGTTGACATTGGGCAGGACCTGGTCGAGCGCCCGCGATGGCGACGGCTTGGCGGCCTCGGCGATGTGGACCACGGGCGCGCCGTCGACGGGGGCCGACGAGCATCCCGCGAGCACCGCGCACGCGCTCAACGCTGCGATCGTCGATCGGGTTGAGCGCTTCATCTTCTCGGGTGCCTACTTCTTCGCCTTGTCGGCGGCCCCGGTGTCGGTGGACAGGGCGGCGACGAACGCCTCCTGCGGCACCTCGACCCGACCGATGGTCTTCATCCGCTTCTTGCCTTCCTTCTGCTTCTCCAGCAGCTTGCGCTTGCGCGTGATGTCACCGCCGTAGCACTTCGATAGCACGTCTTTGCGGATCGCGCGGATGTTTTCGCGAGCAATGATCTTCGAACCGATCGCCGCCTGCACCGGAACTTCGAACTGCTGGCGCGGAATGAGCGCCTTGAGTTTGGTCGTCATCTTGTTGCCGTAGGCGTACGCCGCGTCCTTGTGCACGATCGCGGAAAACGCGTCGACGGGCTCGCCCTGCAACAGAATGTCGACCTTCACCAGATCCGCTTCCTGCTCGCCAGACTCCTCGTAGTCGAGGCTGGCGTAGCCGCGGGTGCGCGACTTCAGCATGTCGAAAAAGTCAAAGATGATCTCCCCCAACGGCATTGTGTAGCGCAGCTCGACACGCTCTGGTGAGAGATAGTCCATGCCGCCCAGCTCGCCGCGCCGCGACTGGCACAGTTCCATGATCGTGCCGATGAATTCGCTCGGCGCGATGATCGTGGTCTTCACCACCGGCTCGTACACCTCGCGCATCTTGCCGTCCGGCCAGTCCGACGGATTGGTGACGATCTTTTCGGCCCCGTCCTCCTGCACCACCCGGTACACCACGTTCGGCGACGTGGAGATCAGGTCGAGGTCGAACTCGCGTTCCAGACGCTCACGAGTGATCTCCATGTGCAGAAGGCCAAGGAAGCCGCAGCGGAAACCGAAGCCCAGCGCCACCGACGTCTCCGGCTCGTACGTCAGCGCAGCATCGTTGAGCTGAAGCCTGTCCAGCGCATCGCGCAGATCGGGATAGTCGGAGCCGTCGACCGGATACAGCCCCGAGTAGACCATCGGCCGGGGCTCGCGGTAGCCGGTGAGCGGCTCGGTCGCGCCGTGCCGCGCGGCCGTCACGGTGTCGCCGACCTTCGACTGGCGCACGTCCTTCACGCCGGTGATCAGGTAGCCCACCTCGCCCACGCCGAGGCCGACGGATGCCTTCGGTTCGGGCGAGACGATGCCCACTTCCAGCAGCTCATGGGTGGCACCGGTGGACATCATCTTGATCCGCTCGCGCGGGACGATCCTGCCGTCGACAACCCGCACATACGTCACCACACCGCGGTACGTGTCGTAGACGGAGTCGAAGATCATGGCCCGGGCCGGAGCGTCGGCGTCGCCGGTCGGCGGCGGTACTTCGCGCACGACGTGATCGAGCAGTTCGCCGACACCCGCGCCCGTTTTTCCCGACACTCGCAGCACATCGCCTGGTTCGCAGCCGATGATGTGGGCGATCTCGGCGGCGTAGCGGTCCGGGTCGGCGGCGGGCAGGTCGATCTTGTTGAGCACCGGGATGATGTGCAGGTCGCGGTCGAGCGCCAGATAGAGGTTCGCCAGCGTCTGCGCCTCGATGCCCTGGGCAGCGTCGACGAGCAGCACTGCGCCCTCGCACGCCTCCAGCGCCCGTGACACCTCGTACGTGAAGTCGACGTGGCCCGGAGTGTCGATCAGGTGTAGGACGTATTCGTCGTCGCCGATTTTCCATGGCAGCCGGACGTTTTGGGCCTTGATGGTGATGCCGCGCTCGCGTTCGATGTCCATCCGGTCGAGGTACTGCGCACGCATATCCCGATCGGCCACGACACCTGTGAGTTGCAGCATCCGGTCGGCCAGCGTCGACTTGCCGTGATCGATGTGGGCGATGATGCAGAAGTTCCGAATCTGCGCCGGCGCGGTGAAGGTTTGGTCGGCGAAACTGCTGATGGGAATCTCCTGGTCGGACGGGCCAATATGCCTTACCAGGGTATCGAGGCAGGGCCGTCTCGACACAATCGTGAGCAGCTGCCGTCCCCTATGCTCGAAAACATGGCTCCGGCGTGGAAGACGTTCCAGCGTTTTCTAGACGTCACTGAGAACCTCGTGTTCAACGAGGCGCCGAAGGTCATTCGTCAGATCGGCCGGTCCGACACCCTGCAGCGCGGCATCCAGGTCGGGATCAAGGTCGGACTCGACGCCCTCACCGGCTCCGCCAACGACGAGGCGCCTGCGATCACCGCAGGCCGCCCGGTCACCGATAACAGCGTTCCCACCGCACAACGGGCCCGCAAGCTGGTGTACGCCCCGGATCTCGACGGCCGCGCCGATCCCGGCGAAATCGTGTGGACCTGGGTGGTCTACGAGGACGACCCGACGCGCGGCAAGGACCGGCCGGTGTTGGTGGTCGGCCGGGACCGCCGCACGTTGCTGGGTTTGATGCTGTCGAGCCAGGAGCACCACCGCGACGACCCGAACTGGGTCAGCATCGGCAGCGGCAGCTGGGACTACGAGGGCCGCGCCAGCTGGGTGCGGTTGGATCGTGTGCTCGACGTCCCTGAAGAGGGCATTCGACGTGAAGGCGCGATCCTGGAGCGGGAGACGTTCGAGATCGTGGCCGCGCGGCTGCGTGCCGAGTACTCCTGGAGCTAGCGCGGCTTCCGCCACATGGGCCACATGGATGGCCCGCCGTCGGGCAGCTTGATCTCGCCGGTCACCTCGAAGCCGAACCGCAAGTAGTAGGGCTCGTTCTTCGGATTGCTGTTCTCCAGGTACGCCGGAGCGCCTTCGGCATCGCACCGGTCGAGGCGGGAGCGCATCAGCGCCTGCCCGAAACCCGCACCGCGCACGCCCGGGTCGCTGCCGATTGCGAGCAGGTACCAGTGCGGCTCCTGCGGATGCACCTTCTCCATGAGCGCGGCGACTTCCTGCGCCGCCCGCGCCCGACTTTGGAACACCCAGAGAAAGGCCGGCATCATCAACAGTTCCTCGACACGCGACTGCTTCGGCCGTCCCGGCGGTTCCCACATCGTGGCGGCCCCGATCTCGGAGCCGTTCGTGGCGACCTCCACTCCACCGCCGGCCAGATACCGCCGTCGCGCCAAGATGGCGAACATCCGCGGCAGGCCCTTCGCCCGCAGCCGATCGTCGGGCAGCATCCAATTCATGCAGGGGTCTTCGTAGAAGGCTCGGCCCAGCGTCGCAGAGAGTGCGCGCACGTCTGATTTCTGTGCGGGCCGCACCTCGATGTCAGCGGGCACCCGGCGTCAACGCCCCTGGGTGATATAGGCCTGCAATTGCTGCTGCTCGGTCTCGAGTTCTTCCATCCGCGTCTTCACCACGTCGCCGATGCTGACGATGCCGGCCAGCCGCCCCCCGACCACCACGGGAACATGCCGCACCCTGTTCTCGGTCATCAACGCGCTGAGGCTGTCGACCGTATCGTCGGGTGTGCAGGTCGCCACCACCGTGGTCATGATCTCTGACACCGGGCGGCGGAGTATCTCGGCGCCCAGCTCGTGCAGCTTGCGCACCACGTCGCGCTCCGAGACGATGCCCACCAGCCCGTCGGGCGACACCACCACCATCGCACCGATGTTGTGCACAGTCAGTTCGGTCAGCAGCCCCGCGACCGAGGTCTCCGGGGTGATGGTCGCCACCGACGCACCCTTGTTCCGCAAGACGTCCGCGATTCGCATCGATGCCTCCACTCGTGACTTACCTCACAGGCTAGGGCCGACGCGCCCGACGCGAAAGGGATTCCGACGTTGCAACCGGATCACGTCCATGGCCGCAGCGCAACGGCCGTCGCGCGCTGCAGTTGCTCTCGCAGCACGTCCGGATTCTCTTCGTCGCGGAGCAACACCTCCAGCGCGCCGGCGATCGCACCGACGAACGCACCGACCAACGCCGCGGACTCGACCTCGTCCAGCTCATCGGGAAACGCGGCGTGCAGTCGGGCCGCGATCTCGGTCTGCGCGTCGAGCTGACGCTGAAGACCCCGGCCCCGCACGGACGGAACCGATCTCACGAACCGCAGCCGCAGCGCAGCCATGGGGCCGACCAGATCATCGCCCGCGTCGCCGAGTTCGCCCAACGCGCGCAACAGGATTGCCGTCGGCCGCTCGCCGGGTCGGCGGTCGTCGATCGCGCTCAGCGCTGCTTGCACCCGCGCATCGGCGTCGGGGAACAACACGTCCTCCTTGCTCGCGAAGTACGAGAAGAAGGTGCGGGTGCTGACGTCCGCAGCGGCGGCGATGTCGGCGATCGTGGTGCCGTCGTACCCGCGCTGTTCGAACAGCTGCGCGGCGGCATCGATCAGAGCCTGACGAGTGCGGACGCGTTTGCGCTCACGCAGTGACGACATGAGCGCAGCCTACCGGGACACTGAGAGTTTCTACATTCATTGCAATTTTGCACTTGATGTAACTAGGCTGCTTATCATGCGAAACGCATTGATTTCGGGTGCCGGAATCGCCGGCTCTACGGCCGCGTACTGGCTGGCCAAAGTCGGTTTTGAGGTGACGGTCGTTGAGCTGGCAGGCGAAATGCGCTCCAGCGGCAGTCCGGTCGACGTCCGCGGCGCCGCCGTCGAGGTCGCCGAGCGGATGGGCGTCATGGCGCGGATCCGCGAGGCCGATACGGATGTGCGCGACATGGTCGTCGTCAACTCGCGCGGACACGTGCTGAGCCGGGTCAATATGCGCAACACCTGGGCCGACGCCGGCGACGTGGAGCTCTCCCGCGGCGAGCTCGCGACGATCCTGCGTGACGCGGTCCCCGATGAAGTGGAGTTTGAGTTCGGCAATTCGGTGACCGCTCTCACCCAGGACGCCGACGGGGTAACGGCGGAATTCGCCTCTGGACCCGCCCTCCGGTTCGACGTCGTCATCGGCGCCGACGGAGCACATTCGGGTGTCCGCGCGCTGGCCTTCGGCCCCGAGGACGATTACCTAAGACACCTCGGCGTCTACATCGCGACGCTGCCATTGGACGGCGAGACGGGCACGGACCTTGTCATGTACAACACGCCGGGTCGAGCCGTCGCCATCCACCCCGCGGGCGGCCACCCGGGCGCCGCCTTCATGTTCCGCGCGCCACAGATCCCCCAGTTCGATCACCGAGATGTCGAGCAGCACAAGCGCCTGCTATGCGATGCGTATGCCGGGGCGGGCTGGCGGGTGCCCGAACTGCTCGACCGGGTCCGAGCCGCCGATGATCTGTACTTCGACTCGGTCAGCCGGATCCAGGTGCCGACATGGTCTCGCGGTCGGGTCGGGCTGGTCGGTGACGCCGCATCCTGTGTCTCGCTGTTCGGCGACGGCTCCAGCCTGGCGATGACTGGCGCGTTCACCCTGGCCGAAGCGCTCGGTGACGACGTGCAGGCGGGTCTGCGCGCCTACGAGGCCAAACATCGACCCCAACGGGCGGCCAAGGAGAACACCGTGGCATACGCGACGAGGCTCTTGATCCCCGCCACCTCGGCAGGCATCGCGGTCCGCAACGTCGCCATGCGTGTGATGCCCCTGGTTTCCCTCGCACAGCGCCTCGGCAGCCGCCGCGAAGGTTGCGTTGGAGTGCACTCCAGCTCCTAGCCTCGGAGACATGGCCGTAGATCTAGTCGACAACCCGGCGATGGGCATCGCCGAAGTCGCTGAACGCACGGGTCTGACACAGGACACGGTCCGGTGGTACGAGCGGGAAGGCATGATCCCGCCGGTCGCGCGCGGCACCGACCGGCGCCGCCGCTACGACGACCAGTCGGTGCAGCGGATCGAACTCCTGGTGCGGCTGCGCACCACCGGCGTGCCCACCAGCGAAATGCGCGAATTCGCGGAGCTGCTCTCAGGCGGAATAGAAACGCACCGGCGGCGGCTTGAAATCCTGTTGGCGCATCGGGCTCGGATTGTCGCCAGACAGCAGCGGCTGGCCGAATGCCTTCACGCCGTCGACTCCAAGATCGACTTCTACCGCCGAAGCGAAAGGGAAGAATCATGACAGCTGCCAACTCTGTGCCAGCGGTCAAGCTGGGCGACGAATTGTCCGTCAGTGCAATCGGTTTCGGGGCGATGGCCCTGACACCGGTATACGGCGAGGTCGACGACACCGAGTCGCTGGCCACGCTGCACCGCACCGTGGACCTTGGCGTGACGTTCATCGACACCGCGAACATCTACGGCAACGGCAACAACGAGAAGCTGATCGCCAAGTTGCTCGCCGACCGCCGCGACGAGGTCACGCTGGCCACCAAGTTCGGCATCCAGGGCAATCCTGCGGACCGCGCCGCGGGCCGGATCGGGGTCCGCGGCG
>JAJKIB010000462.1 GCA_021154745.1 Mycobacterium sp. | reverse complement strand
TGCCGCGCGTGCCCGCGGCTGGTCGAGTGGCGAGAAGAGGTCGCCGTCGTCAAGCGCAAGTCGTTCGCCGACCAGCCGTACTGGGGCCGACCGATTCCGGGCTGGGGGTCGTTGCGGCCACGCGTGGTGATCGTCGGGTTGGCACCCGCCGCGCACGGCGGCAACCGCACCGGCCGGGTGTTCACCGGTGACCGGTCGGGCGACTTTCTGTTCGCGGCACTGCATCGAGCCGGGCTGGCCAATCAAGCGACATGTGTCGACGCCGCAGATGGGTTGGTGCTCAACAACACTCGCGTTGCCGCGGCCGTGCGCTGTGCCCCGCCGGGCAATGCGCCGACGCCGGCTGAACGCGCGACGTGTGCACCATGGCTGGACGCGGAGTGGCGGCTGATCGGTTCCGAGGTGCGGGTGATCGTCGCGCTCGGGGCATTCGCGTGGCGGGCGGCGCTGCAGATGATCCGGTCCGCCGGGGGCACGGTCGCAACGCCGGCGCCGCAATTCGGGCACGGCGCGACGGCGACGCTCGGCGGCGTGACACTGATCGGCTGCTATCACCCGAGCCAGCAGAATACGTTCACCGGCAAGCTGACCCCGCAGATGCTCGACGACATCTTCCTGCAGGCCCGGGAACGTGCACGGGTGGGGAGGCGTTGAGGTAGCCATGCGTCTTTCTGTTCTAGACCTCGTGCCCGTGCGCACCGACCAGTCGACGTCGGATGCGCTAGCTGCGACGACGCACCTCGCGCAGACGGCCGACCGCCTCGGCTACACCCGCTACTGGCTGGCCGAACACCACAACATGCCGGCCGTGGCGGCCACCAGCCCGCCCGTGCTGATCGCCCATCTCGCCGCCCAGACGTCGCAGCTGCGGCTGGGTTCGGGCGGGGTGATGCTGCCCAACCACGCGCCGCTGGCCGTCGCCGAGCAGTTCGCGTTGCTGGAGGCCGCGCACCCCGGCCGCATCGACCTCGGCATCGGCCGCGCCCCCGGGTCCGATCCGGTCACCTCGATGGCACTGCGGGGGGCGGCGGGCCGTGACGACCGCGACATCGAGGCGTTTCCTGAGTATCTCGACGATGTGGTGGCGCTGATGAGCGCGGGTGGCGTGCGGGTGCCGATCCCGAACCAGCGCTACATCCTCAGGGCCACGCCGGCCGCGGTGACCGAGCCGGCGCTGTGGCTGCTGGGCTCGTCGATGTACTCGGCGCATCTGGCCGCCGCGAAGGGCCTGCCGTACGTGTTCGCCCACCACTTCTCGGGACAGGGCACCGCCGAGGCTCTTGAGGTGTATCGCTCGGAGTTCCGGCCAAGCGACCTGGCGTCCGAACCGGTGACGTTCTTGACGGTCAACGCGGTGGTGGCCGAAACCCGCGACGAGGCAATGGCTTTGCTGCTGCCCAATCTACAGATGATGGGCAGGCTGCGGACGGGTCAGCCGCTGGGCGCACTCGATCTCGTCGAGGACGCGGAGCAACAGCAACTGAGCCCGCAGGCCCAGCGGGTGGTTGAGGGCGCTCTGCGGCGCGCCGTCGCCGGGACACCCACGGAGGCCGCCGATCAGGTACGCGCGCTGGCCGACGAATTCGGCGTCGACGAGGTGATGGTCAACCCGGTCGCGTCGGCGCGCCGCGGCACAGATCCCGCGACCGCGCCCGCACGCGACACCACCCTGGAGCTGCTCGCCAAGGAGCTGTTCTAGACCGTCACACCGGCCACACCGGCACCAACATGCCGCACACTGTGTCAATCATCGCTATTCGGTCGAGGCGGATGTGCCACGCTTGGTCGATGTTCGAGCGCTTCAACGACCTGGCGCGACAGTCAATCGTTCTGTCCCAGCAAGAGGCGCAATCGCTCAATCACACTCAGATAGGGACAGAGCACCTTGTCCTGGGCGTGTTGCAACAACAGGACCCGCATCTTGTTCCAATCCTCGAATCACACGGCGTTGAAGTCGAGGCTGTGCGTGACCGCATCAAACAGATTTTCGGCGGCGAGGACGAACCACCGAGCGGTCACGTACCTTTCAGCGCTCGGGCGAAAAAGGCGCTTGAACTGTCCTACCGAGAATCGCTCGAGCTTGGCCACGAGTACATCGGACCCATACACCTGCTGCTCGGCGTGGTGCGTGAAGGTGATAACGGTGGTGTGCAAGTCTTACGCGAACTGAACGTGAATGTGGAGGACCTCGCGCGCGAGATCAGATCGCAATCGGGTGGCGAGGCCCCCGACTAGGGCGTCAGTACGACCACAGGGATCGGTCGCGACGTCCGCGTCTGGTAACTCTCGTAGCGGTTGGCGTTGTTCTTGTTGACGATCTGCCATAACCGCGCGTAATCCGGATCATCGGGCAGCACCGGCTTCGCTGTCACACCGAATCTCTTTGGGCCGACGTTGATTTCGATCTTCGGATTGGCCTTCAAGTTGTGGTACCAGCCGGGGGCCTTGGGGTCGCCGGCCTTCGATGCGACGACCAGGTAGTTATCGCTGTCCTTGGCATAGGTCAACGAATTGGTGCGCTGCTGCCCCGTCTTGGCCCCGACGGTATGTAACAGCAGGTTGGGCGGCGTCCCGGGGAGGATGCGGTGCCCGATCCGGCCGTTCGTGCCTTTGTAGATCTTGTCGTGCAGCATCAGAAGCGGGACGCCGATGTACTTCTCCCACAGGGGCATGGTCATGCGGCTCAGTCTTGCGTAGCCGAGTCCAGTTGCGCTAGGGCTTCGCGCAGCAGCCGGCCTGACTCTTCTCGGTCTGGGTCCCGTCGCAGCAGCATGCCCTTGGCGAACGACAGCTTGTCGCCGTTCTGCCGTGGCAGCACATGCAGGTGGATGTGGTCGACGGACTGGAAGGCGGCCTTGCCGTCGTTGATGACGACGTTGTTGCCGTCGGCATGCAGCCCCGACTGGCGGGCGGCGCGGGCGATGCGCTGACCGATGCGCACCAACTCGACGACCGTGTCCGGCGGCGTGTCGGTCAGGTCGACGGTGTGGCGCTTGGGAATGACCAGGGTGTGGCCGCGGGTGAACGGGCGGATGTCGAGGATCGCCAGGTAGTCGTCGTCCTCGTAGATCCGGATGGCCGGAGCCTCGTCGGCGACAATGGCGCAGAAGACACAGGACATCCCGCCACCGTATCGGCTCAGCTGCCGACGTTCTCCTTCGCCCATTCGGCCATGCGGCGGTCGCGTTCCTCTCCGGAGACGTCCTCGACACGGGTCATCACGGTCCAGCGCTGGCCGAACGGGTCGAGGATCGAGGCAAAGCGGTCGCCGGTGACGAAGGTCTGCGCCGGTTCGCGGATGGTGGCGCCGGCCCGCTCGGCCTTGGTGACGACCGCGTCGACGTCTTCGCAGTACAGCGCGATGGAGTGGGTCGCCGGGGCCTTCGGGTCGGGCGCGGCGATCTGGTATGCCTTCGCGGGGTCGCCGAGCTGCAGGCGGCCATTGCCGAAGTCCAGTTCTGCGTGCGCCACGGTGCCGTCCGGCCCGTCCATCCGGTCGACGAGCTTGGCGCCGAACACCGAAACGTAGAAGTCGATCGCGGCCGATGCGCCGTCGATGCACAGGAACGGGGTCAGGCTGGTGTAGCCCTCCGGGATTGGTTTGACGGTCATGTGCGCCAGTTTCGTAGCGGGCGTCCGTCGGACGCTTGGAAAAACGCGACAAGCATGTGGCCTGGCTACGCTGGCCCGCATGCACGACGACCCAGACCTTGACGATGAACTCGTGGATGAGTCCGAAGAGGACGATGCCGCACCAGAGGACGAGAACGGCCACACGCTTTCGATTCGTCGCGCAAATGGCGAGGAGGTGCTGTCGATCTTCTCGCCGACTGAGGAGTGGAGCGTCTACCTACGTCCGGGCGGTGCAATGACGAACGCCTTCGTCGGCACACCAAGCGACCCGTTTGTCTGGGTGAACACGAACGACCGGCAGGTTGAGCGTGACGAAGACGGCACGTATGTGATCCGCATCGACTAGCAGTTCCGTAGCCTGATTCTCGTGGGCGGTTGGAAAAACGCGACACCATCCGCGCCGGTCCGCGGGGTGGTCGGCCGGGCCGGTACCACGTCCGTGTTCGATCTCCATCGGTGGGAGCCGACGGGCGTCGCAGCCCATTTCGTCGAGCACTACTGGTCTGTCGGCTGGGAGCTACGCGAACCATTCGAGAGCACGGTCATCACATTCCCGGCCGTGCACCTGACCAACGAGTGGGGCACCGACGGGACTCGCCACGGCCATTCGCTGCCTGCTGTCCTGCTGCACGGCGTCGTCGAGCGCGTGTTCCGCACGACGATCCGCGGCACCGGCACGGTCGTCGGTGCGCGCTTCCATCCCGGTGGGTTCACGGCGCGCTACGGCCGTGACGCCGGGTCGTTGACGGCCCGGGTCGAGCGAGCCGACGAACTGCTACCCGAAGCGCCGCACGACGTCGAAAACTGCTTGGCGGCATTGGAATCCGCGGTCGGATGCGACGCTCCGCTCGACGACACTTATGTGCGACTGCGCAAGTTGGTCGAACTGATCCGCGATGACGATCGCCTGCACCGGGTGGAGCAGGTGATGCAGCATTCGCCGTGGAGCGCGAGGACCACGCAGCGGGTATTCCGCCGCTACGTCGGCGTGCCGGTGAAGTGGGTGCTGTGCCGTTACCGGTTGCAGCAGGCCGCGCTGGAGATCGAGAGCCATCCCGGCGTCGACCACGCCGAGCTCGCCGTTCGCCTCGGTTGGTACGACCAGGCCCATTTCATCAACGACTTCCGCACAATGCTTGGCAGTACGCCGGGCGAATACGCCGCCACACACGGAAGTTAGGAATCGCGGTGGATCCTCGTGACCTCGCCTTCGCCGGCGCAGCTGAGCAGGCACGCATGCTGGCCGACGGCACTATTACCGCACCCGGGTTGCTCGATGTGTACCTCGAGCGCATCGGCCGCCTCGACCCCGCACTGCGGTCCTACCGTGTGGTGCTGGCCGACACTGCACGGCAGGAGGCGGCCGCCGCGCAGTCCCGGCTCGATGCGGGTGAGCGGCTGCAGCTGCTGGGCGTACCCATCGCCATCAAGGACGACATCGATGTGGCGGGTGAGGTGACGACGTACGGCAGTGCTGCGCACGGGCCGGCGCGCACACAGGACGCCGAGGTAGTCCGGCTGGTGCGTGAGGCGGGCGCGGTGATCCTCGGCAAGACCGCGGTGCCGGAGATGATGATCTGGCCGTTCACCGAGTCCGTCACGTTCGGCGCGACGCGCAATCCGTGGAACACCGAGTACACACCGGGCGGTAGCAGCGGCGGCAGTGGTGCGGCCGTGGCCGCCGGTTTGGCGCCGATGGCGGTGGGTTCGGACGGGATGGGTTCGATCCGGATTCCGTCGACGTGGTGCGGGCTGTTCGGCATGAAGCCACAGCGGGACCGGGTGCCGATGGCGCCGCACGACGACGCGTGGAACGGGCTGAGCGTGAATGGCCCGATGGCGAGGACGGTCGAGGATGCCGCGCTGTTCCTGGATGTGACGGCTCCAGGCAATGGGTTCGTAGCAGCGGCCAAGCGGCCGCCGGGGCAGTTGCGGATTGCGTTGAGCACCAAGGTTCCTCCGCTGTTGACGGCGCGTGTCGGCAAGGCACAGCGGACCACCGTCGAGGAGGCGGGGGCGCTGCTGGGCGAGTTGGGCCACGAGGTGATCACGCGGGATCCCGACTATCCGACGACCGCGGTGTATAGCCAGGCGATGCCGCGGTACTTCCGCGGGGTATACGACGATGTGAAGGCACTGCCGCATCCCGAACGCTTGGATGCGAGGACGCGTGCGTTCGCCAGGATCGGCGGCCTGTTTTCGGAGCGGCGGATGAACGCCATCCGCGGAGCGGAAAGTGAAGTGGCCGAACGTGTCCAGTCGATCTTCGACGACGTCGACGTGGTTGTCACACCGGGGACGGCGACGGGTCCGTCGCGCATCGGGGCGTACCAGCGGCGAGGAGCGATGTCGACGCTGGCGTTGGTGGCAGCGCGGGTGCCGTTTCAGGCGATGTTCAATGTGACGGGCCAGCCGGCAGCGGTCGTGCCGTGGGACCTGGACGGCAAGGGCGTGCCGACTTCGATCCAGTTCGTGGGCAAACCGTTTGACGAGGCGACGCTTTTGTCATTGGCCGCGCAGATCGAGCAAGCCCGGCCGTGGGCGCAGCGCCGCCCGCCGGTGTCCTGACTGCCCAACTGCCCAACTGCCGCGAGCGTGCGTGTCTGCACGCGACACGCCGAGGAATTGTGGCAGTTTGCGCACGCTCGCGAATCACGGCATCGCCTCGGCCCACGCCATGTGGCCCTCAAAACCGAGATCATTGGCCATCTTTCGGTAGCTATCCCGCATGTCTCGGTATGAGGCGTCGTCGCCCTGTGCCTGCGCTACTAGGGCGCGCAACCGCAGCAGAGTGATCTTGTTGACCATGAACTCGTCGTCGGTTGGCGTAGCGGCTAACCAGTCGATCGCTGCCTTCGCATCGTCGACATCCCGTCGCCCGCCACGTTGCAACAGCAATTCTACGAATGTGCTAGTCGCCAGTGCGTTGTAGATGCACCTATCGGACGAAGACAGATCGGCGACGGTTCTTCGGGCCAACTCGATAGCCTCGTCGACGTCGCCGACTCGAGCCCTTCCCCGCGCCATGAAGCTGTCAATGATAGGGGCGATTGTTAACGTAAACTCCCGCCCGAATGTGCGTTCACGCACCTTCGCAAGCAAGTCGAGCCCGGCGCCGCGCGGGGCCCTTGGATTACCGACTAGTGAGATGGCTAGCGCGGTTTCGGCCAGGCTGACCGCAAGGTTGTCGCCGGTATGCTTTGCAACCTCGACGGTTTCGGCGCAGTAGCGCACAACATTGTCATCAGGACGCAGCACTCCGAAGACGATCGCGTAGACGTAACAGTAGAACACGACACTCGTACGCGACAGCGGATCAACTTCGCGAGCGACCTGGATCGCTTCTACGAGCTCAGGCTTCCAACCATCAATGCCTAAGCAGGCCTTAGCTATTGGCCGCATCGCGAGTGCGTAGACCAGTGGCGATCCGAAGATCAAACCCCCTCTGGTGAGCTCGCCTTCGGCCAGGTCGATAACCCGTTGGGATAACAAGAGGATTTCAGCCATCTCGGCCGTTTCATGCTTGGCGAGAATCGCCATGGGAAGCAGGGCGAGGGTCAACGTCGGATCACCGATCGAGTCGAGCAGCCGGACATATTCATCGGACAGTCGCGACGCCTGGTCGCGGCGGGCATTCATAACATTCGAGGTGACCAGTCCCACCATTCCTATGGCTAGCGAGCGGTGATCTCCTGCTGCGTTGCACAGATCACGCAGTTCGGAGAAGCCCGTGTCGGCACCACGGCCGCCTTGACGGGCCGCAGTGGCACACAGGTAGGTTCGTGGCGCGATTCGCATCGACATCCGTTCGGAGTCGTCTTCAGGGAGTCGGTCGGCGACTTGGCGTGCCCTCCGCCATGCGGTGTGCGCCGCGGCGAAGTCACGGTTGATCGCCCAAGCTCCACAGCGCATGTGCCATGCGAAGGCCGCGTGTAAATCTCCCGCAGCCTCAAGGTGTTCGGCGATCAGCGCGGCGTTCTCATCAGCCGAGCCCGTTACTTCGATCGTCTCGGCGAGTTTGCGGTGCAGTCGGGCACGGTCGGACCTGAGCTGTGACTCGTAGGCCACTGTGCGTATCAGGGGATGGTGGAACGCGTACTCGGCCTTCGGGAAGTACTTCACCTGATCGATGAGTTCACCCTCAACCAGGGCAGCGAGGTTCGCGTCCTCGGTGAGTGCGGCAAGCATGTCCACGTCGAAGCGCGCCCCGATGACCGCTGCTGCGTTCAGGGTGCTCTTGGCGACTGGATCAAGCCGATCAACGCGCGCGCCGATAGCCGCGTGCAGCGTCGCGGGCACATCGACTTCGGATACCTCGCCGCTCAAGTGGTAGGCACCGGGCTCGCCGTGC
The DNA here is from genome assembly GCA_021154745.1 of Mycobacterium sp. Taxonomy (GTDB): domain Bacteria; phylum Actinomycetota; class Actinomycetes; order Mycobacteriales; family Mycobacteriaceae; genus Mycobacterium. The sequence goes on along the minus strand of JAJKIB010000462.1, from coordinate 4,649 downwards.
ACCACACCGCGTTCGGCAAGATCGCGCACGATCTCTTCGACAAAGAACGGGTTGCCGGCGGCGCGATCAGCGATCTGCGCCGCCAGTTCCTCCAGCGACGGATCAGTGCCGAGCAGTTGCGCAGTGAGCGCCCATGCCTGCGTACCATTCAATGGCCGCAACGCGAGTGTCTGAGCCCCCGACATCCGCGTCAGCTTGCCACGGTATTCCGGGCGGTACGTGATGACAGTCAGCGACGGTGTCTGCGGCACGACCGTCAGGAAATCAGCGAGCATGGATTCACTGGCCTCGTCGATCCAGTGCGCATCCTCGATGACGTAGATGGCTGGTTCCGCACGAGCGAGCGACTGCGACTTGATCATTGCGGCCAACCGCCGATGGCGTGCGTCCGGCGCGATCTCGGGCAATGACACCGTGGGATCGCGAGTTCCCAATAGGTCGTCGAGTAGCAAGAGATCGCTTGGGTCGGCTTCCGAGAATAGTTCGCGGATAACGGGTCGCGCTGCTGAGACGTTAAGCCCATCGATGCCCATGCTCGCCCGCAACAAGCGGGCCACAACATGAAAAGGGATACTGCGCGCATGGGACTCGCAATAGGTCGTGAATACTGGGACTCCGCGCGTGCCCGCGGTCGCCGCGATTTCGCGGACCAGCCGGCTCTTTCCTATTCCTGGCGGCCCGAGTACGCCGACCACGCAGCCTGCGCCGCAGATGGCTTCGTCCAGGACGGCGGTGATCGTGTTGAGTTCCCAGATGCGCCCCACGAGTTTGGACTCGCTGCGGCGGCCTGGGTAGTGTTCGCCGATCGTCAGCAGTTGCCTGGCCGGCACGGGGTCGTCTGATCCTTTGATCTGCACCGTCTCCGGCTCGCCAAGCTCAACGCGGTCCTCGACGAGGTGCGCCGTCGACTCGCTCAAGATCACACCACCGGGTGGCGCGATCGATTCCATCCGTTGGGCCATGCCGACTTGCTCGCCGATAGTTGTGTAATTCGCAGTGCTCGAACCGATTTCGCCGGCAATCACTTGGCCGGAGTTCAATCCGATTCGCAGCTTGAGCGTAGCTCCGACTTCCTTTTGGATGTCAAGAGCCGCCATACAAGCCCGGAATGCATGGTCCTCCAGCGTGATTGGGGCACCGAACACCGCCATGATGCCGTCACCAGTGAACTGGCTCAACGTTCCGCCATACCGCTTCACTACGGCTGTGGAACGGTCCAGCAGGTCGGCCATGATCTCACGTAGGCGCTCCGGGCCTTCCGCAGCGGCGATGTCCATCGAACGGACGACATCAGCGAAGAGCACCGTCACCTGCTTGTACTCCGCAGGCGGGGTCGACGCGATCGGCGCACCGCAGGCATCGCAGAACCGCGCGCCGGCTCGCGGCTCGGCCCCACATGTCCGGCATGTCACTACAGCCGTCATCCGTATCCCCCGGTGTCCTGCTGCACTGAGGATAGGGGTCGAGAACGTCCGCCGGACGGTTATTGACGTGCGGTTATGGCTTCTCGCCAGGCTGCCAGCTTGTCGGTGTAGCGCATGGTCTGCGCTGGGCTGGTCGATGGCAGCCTCCGGTAGGCAAGATCCGGTGCGACGCGGACCAATCGGTTGAAATTCTTCTCAGCTGCGGCACCGTTGAAGAACACCCGCGTGATGTCCGGATGTCGTTCGAAGAGCTGGCCAAAGTCGTTGGCCACCATGCTGTCTGGCTCTACTGCGGAGTCCAGGCTGCCGGCGCGGCGGCATAACCGCAGCACGTCCCACACGGCAATGCCATGTGCCATCAGCGCCGCCGTGCGGACGTTGTACGGCGCCGACGCATCGAATCCGAAGATGTCGCCGGTGATCCTCCAGAACGCGTTCCGCGGATTGGCGTAATACTCCTGCGCGCCCAGTGACAGCACGCTCGGCATGTTGCCCAGGATCAGGGACTGGGCGCCGTCGTCGATGATCGGCGGCAGCCCCTGGATCAGCGGCGAGGACATGAAACTGAATATTGCACTTCGGCGCCGGTATACGTTGTGGCCGTGGCCGAAGACCTCGATCTCGAAGCATCCGGGTTGCTCGACGGCCTGCACGGCCGGGCGCGCGCCGAACGGGCCGAGCTGATCGAGTGGCTGCTGGGCCGGGGTTTCACCGTCGAGCAGATCCGCGGCGAGGTTTCGCCGATGTTGATGCCGGCGGGCCGGCTCGTCGGCGACGACGGCGTTTATGTATCCGCTCGCCAGATCTGCGAGGAAACCGGCATCGAGCTGAAACTGCTGGAAGCCATCCAACGGGCGCTGGGCCTGCCCAGAGCGGACGATCCCGATGCCGTCGTTCATTTGCGGGCCGACAGTGAGGCCGCCGCGCGAGCCAAGATGTTCATCGATATGGGGTTGACCCGCGAGCAGGTGATCACCGTATCTCGGGTTTTGGCACAGGGTCTCGCGCAGACGGCCGAGGTGATGCGGCAGGTCGTCCTCGAGGCGGTGATCCAGCCGGGGGCCACGGAACTGCAGATCGCCGAGGCCTACGAAGCCGTGGTACAACGGGTCGCGCCGCTGCTCGGGCCGATGCTCGACGATATGCTCCGGATGCAGCTACGGCGCACGTTGGAGACCGAGGCGGTGAACGCCGCCGAGCGGGCCGCTGGCATGTTGCCGGGCGCACGGCAGATCTCGGTGGCTTTCGCAGACCTGGTTGGCTTCACCAGACTCGGCGAGGCCGTGCCGCCCGAAGAGTTGGAAAGTCTCGCCCGCAGGCTGTCCGACCTCGCCCACGATGTGGTCGGACCACCGGTGCGCTTTATCAAAACAATTGGCGATGCGGTGATGTTCGTCAGTACCGACCCGGTGCCGCTGCTGCGGACCACGCTGGAACTCGTCGCCGCAGCGGAGAAGTTCGATGACTTTCCCCAATTGCGCGTTGGACTTGCATCCGGATACGCGGTCAGCCGAGCCGGCGACTGGTTCGGCAGCCCGGTGAATCTCGCCAGTCGGGTGACCGGTGCCGCCCGGCCCGGCGCCGTTCTGGTTCCCGAATCCATCCGCGAAGCAATCGGATCGGCCGACGGGTTCTCGTGGTCCTTCGCCGGCGCTCGGCACCTCAAGGGTGTCAAGGGCGAGGTCAAACTGTTCCGTGCCCGTCAGGCCACGGCCGAAAGCGACTGACGCAGAGCACTTATCCCCAGGCTGGAATTCATCCCCAGGTCGGGCCGGCGGGGAGGTGTTTGGTCACAGAGTCGAACTAGTGTTCGATGTATGAGTTCGGGTGTGGTGTCGGATCGCGGGGAGGTCCTCGCGGTTGTGACGCGGTGGGAGCAGGCCCAGGCCGAGATGGCCGGGTTGTCGTTCGCCGCGTTGACCGGACCCGACGTGATAGCCATCCAGAATCGGCTGGAAAAGGGCTATCGCAGCCAGCCGGCCGTCGATCACAAGCTGATCTATCAGCTCACCTCGCAGAACACGCCCACCGAGCTGGGTGCCAACACCTGGCCCAAAGTGCTCGCCGAAGCGCTGCACATCTCGCCAGGGGAGGCCAAGCGGCGCCTCAAACAGGCCGACCTGTTGGGCCCGCGCACCGCGTTGACCGGGGAACAGTTGGCGCCCAAGCTGCCGAACGTTTCGGCCGCGCAGGCCCGCGGCGAGATCGGGGCCGAACACCTGCACATCATCGAGAAGTTCTTCGACGGGCTGCCCGCCCGCATCGATGGGCACACCCGCGATCAGGCCGAGGCCGACCTGGCGTGTATCGCGACCGGGTTGGGGCCCACGCAGTTCCGGCAGGCTGCGGAGCGGTTGGCGCTGTTGCTCAACCAGGACGGTGAGCTGCCCGATGATGCCGAGCGGGGCCGGCGGCGCTATCTGACGATCGAGAAGCAGGGCGTCGACGGGCTGAGCCGCGTCCATGGTCTGCTCGACCCGCAGGCCCGGGCCACCATCGATGCGGTGTTCGCCAAACTGGGCGCGCCGGGCATGTGCAATCCCGAGGACGACAACCCGTGTGTGGACGGCGACCCCAGCGAGGAAGCCGAGCGCGCAGATATGCGGTCGCAGGGTCAGCGCAACCACGACGCGCTGACCGCGATGGGCCGCTCGGTGTTGGCGTCGGGGGAGTTGGGCCAACATAACGGGCTGCCGGCCACCATCATCGCGACCACCACACTGCAGGACCTGCAGTCGGCCGCGGGCGTCGCGGTGACTGCGGGGGGCACTCTGCTGCCGATGCGTGACGTGATCCGATTGGCGTCTCAGGCCCATCACTACCTGGTGATCTACGACAAGCACACCGGCCAACCGCTCTACTGCGGCCGTGCCAAACGCTTCGCCACCCCCGGACAACGCATCGTGTTGCACGCCCTGGAGCGAGGCTGCACCCGGCCCGGCTGCACCGCTCCGGGCTATTGGTGTCAGGTCCACCACGTGGATGGCTGGGTCGCCGACGATGGCGAAACCAACATCACCAACTCCACGTTGGCCTGCGGACCGGACAATCGCCTCGTCGAAGACGGTGGTTGGACAACGCGAAAACGCAAAGACGGCCGCACCGAATGGATTCCACCACCACACCTCGACACCGGCCAAGCGAGGGCGAATGACTTCCCCAACCCTGAAAAGTACCTCGCCGAGCATGAAGCCGACGAGGACGACGACCCCTGACTACCGGGAT
>JAJKIB010000461.1 GCA_021154745.1 Mycobacterium sp. | reverse complement strand
TTGTGGGCTGTGGGTGAAGACAAAGCGCGCAACGAAATCTTCAACGTATCGAACGGAGACGTCTATCGCTGGAGGCAACTGTGGAATGAGCTCGCATTCTTCTACGACCTTCCCGTCGCGGAGCCGCTTGCGATGTCCACTGTTTCTGAGATGAGCGAGAAGGCTCCATTGTGGGATTCAATGGTTGCCCGCTATGGCTTGCACGCCACGCCATACGGCCAGATTGCAAACTGGGCGTTCGTGGACTGGATGCTCAACTTCGGTGAAGAGACGATCCAGAGCACGATCAAGATCCGCCAGGCAGGTTTCGCGGATTGCATCGACACGCACCAGAGCTTTCGGCGGCAGCTCACCAGACTTCGCGAACTGCGCGTCATCCCCTGAGCAGATCCCTTCACACCGCGCTACGTGAAAATGGTTTGAGGGCGAGACGACAACGCGCCATCAACGAAGATGTCGAGCTTCTCGTTGTAGAAAGCGATCATCCCGGCGATGGGCGCGACTTCGCGCAGCGGGTAGTCGTAGACCCAGGCGATATCCGGATACACGGCATCGCCGTTTCTGAACGTCCAGTACCCAGAGGTGATTCCCTTGTAGGGGCATACGGATTCAGTCTTGCTTGGCTCCAAGTGCGAGAACTCGACATCGGTGCGGTCGATGTAGAAGCGCGTCGGCAGCCCTGTTTCGAAGAGCAGAACTGGGCTGTGAGTCTCGGCCAATACGACGCCGTCGAGCTCGACCCTGATGTGACGATGGGAGCGCAGCGAATCGACACGCACGTACGGGTTGCGCGGATGAAGGATAAGTGGTTCGTCCTCTTCGAACCAGTCAAGTGCGTCCCATTCGAACCGCACGCTGCCCGCGACGGGACCGGAATCGTAGACACGTGCCGCAGAGGGCCATGTGCGCTCGGCCGATGACAGCGAGTACAGCCTCGAAGAACCGAATTGCAGCTTCTGGACGTGGTTTTCGTCGTGCAGGTGCTCCATGCGCACGTCGGACGTGGGGATGTAGTACTGCGGGTAGTATGCGATCTCCCAAACGTAATGGGCGCGGATGGTGTCGAATACGAGTGTCCGGTCGAAATATCCGCGTACCCGGCGGGGTGCAGGCTCGATGATGCCTCGTTCGCCGAGCAGCTGGGGGTAGTCCCGATCGGGGGTCGGTGACACTGTGGTCATTGGTCCTCCTGATTGCCCCTGAGTCACATGAGCGGCCCGCCGAGATCCGCGTTTAGACAGATCTGTACATACGCAGAATACGTCGCTCGACAACCGAGCGTCAACTGGCATGTCCCCGACACCGCACGAACCGACTCGAGCGTCGAAAACAACACGGTGCCAGTGCTTCCTCGGCGAACTGGGGGCCAGCGCGGACGGGCGTGGTCTACCACGAGTGCGGGCCGTGCCGATCCTGGCCACCAGCCCTTGGGCGGGAATACCATCAACCGCAACCATAGTTACCACCGGAGCCGTGTTGCCGTGTCGTGACGGCGGCCGGTCCGACGATAGGACACGGAACATGGAGGAGTCCGCGATCGAACTCGCATTGGCGCGTCAACGTCTTCTTGACGCGGCAGACGAGCTGTTCTACAGCCAGGGGATGCACAGGGTGTCCATCGACCGGGTCATCGAGAAGGCCGGCGTCCCGGCGGAGACATTGCGCGAGGCGTTCGGCGGTACCGACGAGCTCGTCCGGGCATACCTGCGAGCCCGCCACACCCGGCTGCAGGATGCGCTCGCGCGCGACCTGCCCGGTTACCGCACACCGCGTGAGCGCCTCGTGGGCGTGTTCGAGATCCAGGGCCGGTCGTTTGTCGAACCGGGTTTTCGCGGGTGTGCGCTAGTGACCGCCAGCGCCGAAGCGCTACCGGGCGAAGTGGTCGAGGAAGTCGTCACCGAATACCGCGACTGGATCCACAACCTGTTTTTCGATCTGGCCTTCGCTGCCGAGGTTGCGCACCCCGAGGAACTCGCCGAGCAGCTCGTCGTGCTGTTTGACGGTGCCGGGATTTCGGCGTGGCTGGACGCAAAACCGTCAACCGTCAACACAACCCGGGCGGTAGCAGAAGCGATCGTCGACGCTGCGCTGCGAAGTTGACTGCGGGGCGAATAATTGCGCTGCTGTGTCCTAATCGCGTCCGGCTTCGATGATCTTGTCAGCAAGGCCGATTGGATTGGTAAAGAGTGCCTCGTGGCTTCCTGACATCTGGACCAACCGGAACTCCCCCAGCCGGCTTGACATGCGGGGATGCCAGCCCGAATCGCCGGGTGGCATCACCATGTCGGCAGTACCGACAAGGAAGCTGCGTGGAGTATCAAGCGAATGGAACTTCTCCATATTCAACGGCGCCGCCCACGGTCCGAAAGGCTCTCGCGAAAGCTGGTCGTAGGCAGGCTGCACAAGATCGGGCTCGCCATCATTGATAAAGACTTCGCGCCACATATCAAAAGGGATCATGAATGTGTTGTCAGCTGAATCGGCCGCCATCTGCGTGAGCAGCTCAATACTGTCCGGCAGCATTTCGAGCGCGCTCTCGCCGTCGTTGAGGACGTAGGCACTCCAGAAGACCAGGCGGCGAACGCGTTCCGGGATAACCTCTACCACCTTGCTGATGATGGTGCCTGCGTAGCCGTGGCCCACCAGAATGAAGTTTGTTAGGTCCCTGTCGACGATGAAGTCCACGATCGATTGCGTCGATTCGGCGTGGGTGACGTTCTTGCGAACATCTTTACCGTGTCCCGCCACAGTCGGGCCGTATGCAGTGTGGCCGAGCTGCTCTAGGCGTTCGATAACTGGCTGCCATAGGGAGCCATCGTGGCAGCCTCCGTGTACCAGCACGAACGTGTATGAGTCGTCTGTCGCCGATTGCGGATCATCAACGCTCACAACGGTATCCTCCACACCTCGATACAAGCCGATAAGCCTCCCGCAACTGGAAACGAGCGGACAGGTCTGTTCCGTTCGACTCTGTGGCGAGCGTCATCCGCAGTTCCTGGCTCATGTTCGCGACTGACTGATTGGGGTGTCGCTGTCTGCCTGCGTGCGCGACTGCTGAGCGTCGTCGATGAGTCGCCGGATGATGGGCAGAGCGACGTGCATGGCAAGGGTCAGGGTGACCTCGTCATCTGTCGGGAGGGCCGTGAACAGCTCGGCCAGCCGGTCCCGGCGGTCGCGCCGGTGGTCGTCGAGTAGTGCCCGGCCGGCATCGGTGATGGTCACCAGAGCGGCCCGCCCGTCTCCGGGATCGTCGACCCGGGTCACCAGACCCTGCCGTTCCAACCGCTGAACCAGTTCGGTCATCGCCGGCTGGCCGATGCTCGCTGCCGCGGCCAACGCCGTCACCCGGGCTGGTCCTTCCCGGTCAAGCGTGCCCAGCGCCAGGTTCGCTGTCAGACCCAGTCCTGTGCGAACGGCCAAGTGCCGAACCATGAGGATCGCCGCCTGTTCAAGCCCCTCGATAGCATGCGCTCGGCTGACACCGCGGTATGACTGTTCCACCCCGTAGGTATACCATATTTACATCGCTATCCGATGTAGTAGGCAGCGCAGAGTCCACCGCGTGTCTAGCAACTGCGCGTGGATATTGAGCAAACAGACGGCGCACAGCCAATATTCAGGTGTACGGCTGGTGACGTGGCTCACAACCTGCGGGCACTGCCGATTGTTAGGTCTACTGTCTATATATCGGTGCCCGATGTACATGGTCTCGGGAAGGAGTCGGATGATGCCAGTCGATTTGTCGGTACTAGATCTGCTGAGGTTGGATCACCGGCTGGTCTGGACGCCGACGAGCACCACCTACGAGGGCTGGGTCGCCGCCGGGAAGCCGTGTTTGCGCCAGAACTGCGGGCACCACCACGGCAGTCACATCCCCAGCGAGGGCATGGAATGTAATGAATGCGACTGCCTCGGGTTTGTCAACTTCGCTCATACCGACGATTCGGGGGCTACATCCGCCATCAGAAGCCCGACATACCCGAAACGGCGCCGTCGCAAATTCGCTGATGCACAACTAGGGCTCTCGTCCCCTACCGATCCCAACCGAGCCCGCTTGCCCCTATCCAGGAAGCGTCCTGATCATGACCGTCACAATTGCTGAATCAACCCACGGCACAGGCGATCTCGGTGCCGTCGGCGCGATTGGAACGGCACGAGGTTACCCCAATCCGGCCGCGGAACCGGTCAGCGACACCGTCGGAGTGGCGCGGCCCGAACGGATTGTCGGACCGTCTGATCCTGCAGGATCCCCACAGCGCACAACCAACGCCGAGCTGACCGCACGATTCGAACGCGATGTGATCCCGCTGCGGGCGCCGCTCTACCGCCGGGCGATGCGCCTGACGCGCAATCTCGCCGACGCCGAGAACCTGCTGCAGGACACCATGTTGTCCGCCTACGTCGGGTTCCACTCGTTTCGGGAAGGCACCAACCTCAACGCCTGGTTACATCGGATCCTCACCAACAAATACATCGACACCTATCGCCAGACGCAGCGGCAGCCGGTGGTGTACCTGCGGGCGGAAATCACCGATGAGCTGCTGGCCGTCAACGTCGCACACTCGTCGACCGGGCGGCGTTCCGCGGAGGACGAAGCGCTCGACACGTTGCCCGACACCGACATTAAGACAGCCATGAAGGCCCTGCCCGAACAATTCCGCATGATCGTTTACTACGCCGACGTCCAAGATCTCAAATACAGGCAGATCGCCGAAATCATGCACATCCCGCAGGGAACCGTGATGTCCCGGCTTCACCGCGGACGGCGACAGCTACGCCGCCTACTGGGCGACGTAGCCGAATACACAAGCGCTACAACAACCCGACGAGCGAGATCTACTTCATGCAACGAGGACAAACTGGGCATGGTGGGCCTGAGCGCGCCGGCCCCGACGAGGTGAATCCCGCACGCGTCCGGCTGGCGATCACCGACGCGCTTGCGCAGTTGTCCGCCGAGGACCGCGAGGTGATTGGCCGCTCGTACTACCTAGGGTGGACGACGGCGCAGATCGCCGACGACCTCCACATTACGGAATGGTTCGTGAAGTCGCGGCTGCACTTCGCCCTGCGAGCGCTACGGCTCGCACTCGAACGACACCGGCTTGGGGTGCGCTCGCGCTCATGATGATGCATCGCTGCCCTGATTACCTACCCTCTCCAGCCGAATGGAACAGACGGCGGGCGGCTCGGCATCGATGTTCGATCGGCTACCTTAGCCACGACGCCGACACGTCGAGCTCTACATGCAGGAGACGCGCTGACTTCGTAGCACGCGCACTGTTACCGGCTCAAGGCTGGTCAGCGGGTTTGATCTCGCCAGGCGATCATGTCCTTGAGTTCGGAGAAGTCGTACCCGTCATCCGTGGGGTGGATTTCAGTCGTTAGCAGGGTGACGCCCTCTCCAACGAACGCATCGGCATTGTCACGTCCAGTCCAATGGACTGCCCGCTGGATCTGCTGTTCGTCGCGCCCAGCTTCGCCTGCGAGATCCTTCAGGATCGCGTTCTTGCGCCGATACTCGTCCACGCTGGCGAAGGTGTGCCAGATGTCGGCGTGCCGGGCGACGATAGGCAATGTCCGGCGTACTCCCATCCCGCCGATCAGGATCGGGATCTTTCGCACCGGCGGCGGGACTAGCTGTGCGAGCCGTTGTTCGATGCGGGGAAGACTTGCTTCGAGCAAGTCCATGCGAGACGTGACCGTGCCGAACTCGTATCCGTAGACGGTGTAGTCCTTTTCGTACCAACCGGAGCCCAGTCCGAGGATCAATCGGCCACCACTGATGTGATCGACGGTGCGGGCCATATCGGCCAGCAGATCCGGGTTGCGATAGCCGACGCCGGTGACCAGCAACCCGATCTCGGCGCGCTCGGTGATCTCGCCCCACGATGCCAGCGCCGTCCAGCCCTCAAAGTTGTTGACGTCGGGCTGTTCCGGTAACAACAACGGCAGGCCATCTTCCGACGGCACGGTGAATGGTTTATGGAAGTGGTCGTAGCCGAAGATTGCGTCGGCGCCCAGCTCCTCTGCCTTGATCACCGCTTCTCGCCACGTTCGGTAGTCGGGAGTGCCGCCGGGCCACAGCTGAACACCCACCCGAATGGAATCCGTCATCGTTGCCTCCTTGCT
>JAJKIB010000460.1 GCA_021154745.1 Mycobacterium sp. | reverse complement strand
TGATCGGTGAGCTTTGCTTACATCAATTGATGCCTATCGGGGATGCCACGGTTGTGGTCACGACGCTGAGCGGCGACGAATCCAAACCTTGCGTTGAGATCCGTTCCGGGAGTGGCGCGTCAGGCTGGACGATACATGCCAGCGCGACGTTGGAGCGAGGCGCGCAGTCTGCTCCACAGCCGCCTGAGGTCGATGAGGCGTCAGCGACTGAACTGGATGCCGACGACCTGTATCGGCGGTTGCGCAGTGCTGGTCAGCAGCATGGTCCTGCGTTCCAGGGGATCGTCAGTCTCACGGTCTCTGACTCCGGTGCGGCTCGGGCCTTCGTCGAGTTGCCCTCGGAGGCCAAGGCGGGGTCGCGGCGGTTCCACCTGCATCCGGTGATGGTCGATATTGCGTTGCAGACACTGGGTGCGACGAAGGTGGCCACTGATCTTGCCGGCGAGGCGGGTCAGGGGTCGGCGGTGGTGCTTCCGGTGCGGCTGGCCGGGGTGCGGGTTTATGGCGATGTGACCGAAGGTGTTTGTGCGGTCGGCATGCTGAGGGCAGGCTCGAGTCCGGACCGCTTCGTGGGCCGGGTGATGATTACCGGTGCCGACGGGCAGGTCCTTCTCGACATCGACGAGATCGACATGGCAGTGCTGCGGGCGTCGGGAGCCGGGAATGAGGTGGCGAGCCACATGTTCGCCCTGGAATGGGAACCGATTGTTCTGGACAAGCCGACCGGCGGCGCCGGCGCGGTGTTGCTGGTCGGTGAGAACGGCGATGGTGATCCGCTGTTTGGTGCGCTGCGGTCTGGGCTCGTGGAGCACGCTGGCCGGTGTGATCTGGTGCCGGCGGGTGATCAGACGCGGCTTCGGGGTGCGCTGACCCGAAAGGACGTGTCGTGGAACGCGGTTGTGGTGGTGTGCCCGCCCCGGTCTGGCGATGAGGCGCTGCCCGATTCGGAGCAGTTGGAGCTGGCGCAGTCGCGGACGCTGCTGATTTCGGACATTGTCAAGACGCTTTCGAAGATCGGCGCGAGAAACAGCCCGCGGTTGTGGATCGTGACGCGGGGGGCCCAGCAGGTGGCTGCGGGTGAGGGAGTGACCCTGGCGCAGACGACACTTCGCGGTATCGCTCGGGTGCTGACTTTTGAGCACCCGGAGTTGAAAGCGACGATTGTTGACCTCGATGCGCAGGGCAGTGGGTCCACCGGGGCGCTGGTCGATGAACTTCTTGCCGGTGCGGGCCATGATGAGGTGGCCCTGCGGGATGGGCGCAGGTATGTGAATCGCCTGGTGCGCGTGCCGACCTCGGTGGACGGTGTGTTGGCTGTCGAGCCGCGTCCTGCCGTGGTGGATCTCAATGGGGCCGGCGCGGTGCGGTTGCAGATCGATCACCCGGGGCGGCTGGATGCCTTGTCGGTGCATGCGGTGCGGCGAGTACCGCTGGAGGATGACCAGGTCGAGGTCCGGGTCGTGGCCGCGGGGCTCAACTTCAGCGACGTGCTCAAGGCGATGGGTCTTTATCCCACGCTGGACGGTAGCGCGCCTGTCATCGGCAGTGAGTGTGTGGGGTATGTGACCGCGCGCGGCGCCGGTGTTGATTCGCTGGAGATCGGTCAGCGGGTTATCGCTTTTGGTCCCGGTGCGTTTGGCTCGTATCTGACGACGCTGGCCGACCTTGTCGTCCCGGTTCCCGATGGGTTGTCGGATCGTGAGGCGGCCACGGTGGGTATCGCGTATCTGACCGCCTGGTATGCACTGCGTGAGGTGGGGCGGCTGGCGCCGGGTGAACGCGTCTTGATCCACTCGGCCACCGGCGGTGTGGGATTGGCGGCGGTGTCGATCGCCAAGATGATCGGGGCCCGGATCTACACGACGGCGGGCTCGGCGGTTAAGCGGGAGTTGCTGTCGGGGTTGGATGTTGAATATGTCGGCGACTCGCGCAGCGTGGAGTTCGCCGCGGAAATACTTGACGCCACCGACGGTCAGGGTGTGGACGTGATTCTGAATTCGTTGGCTGGGGAAGCGATTCGGCGCGGTGTGGAGATACTGGCTCCCGGCGGGCGGTTCATTGAAATCGGTAAAAGAGACGTTTACGCCGATGCCCAGCTGGGGTTGGCCGCGCTGGCCAAGAGTGCGTCTTTTGCGGTGGTGGATCTGGACTTGAATCTGCGGCTGCAGCCGCGGCGGTACGGTCGGTTCCTGCAGGACATCCTCGAGCGTGTGGTCGACGGGCAGCTGGAGACGCTTCCTGTCACCGAGTTCGGCCTCGACAACGCCGTCGACGCATTCCGGTTGATGGCGTCGGGCACCCACGTCGGCAAGGTCGTGATCTCGATACCGGCCGAGGGCAGCATTCAAGCCGTCGCGCCGCCGCCACCGCAACCACTGGTACGGCGTGATGGTGGCTACATCGTGGTGGGCGGCATGGGCGGGCTGGGCTTCGTCGCGGCGCGGTGGCTGGCGCAGCAGGGCGCGGGCATGGTTGTGCTCAACGGGCGTTCGTCTCCGAGTGCAGAGGTTGCGGCGGCGATCGCGGACATGAATGCCGCCGGAAGCCGGGTGGAGGTCATTACCGGGGATATCGCCGAGGCGGGTACCGCGGTGCGGCTGGTGGCTGCGGTCGAGGAGGCGGGACTGCGGCCCGCCGGGGTGCTGCACAGCGCGACGGTGCTCGCCGATGAGATTGCGTTGAACATGTCGGCGTCGGCGGTGGCGCGGGTGTTCGCCCCGAAGGTGGCGGGCCACTGGTGGCTGCACGAGGCGACCGCCCGCCTGGACTTGGACTGGTGGCTGACCTTCTCTTCGGCCGCTTCGCTTCTGGGCTCACCCGGGCAGGGCGCCTACGCGGCGGCGAACTCGTGGGTCGACGGGCTGGTGGCCTACCGGCGTTCTCGGGGTCTGCCGGCGATCGGGATCAACTGGGGTCCATGGGCCGCGGTGGGGCGGGCGCAGTTCTTCGCCGATTTGGGTTTTTCGATGATCACCTCGGAGCTGGGACTGGCCGCGATGCAACAGGTGCTGACAGCCGACCGGTGCCGCACCGGGGTGTTTAGCCTCGACGCCCGCCAATGGTTCCAATCCTTCCCCACCGCCGAGGGATCCTCGTTGTTCGCCGGGCTGGCCGAATCGGCCACCACCCAGCCGCGCGGCGAGGGCCGGATCCGCGCCGAACTCGACGCCGCGCAGCCCGCCGAGCGCCCCACCCGGCTGGCCGCCGCGATCGCCACCGAGATCCAGGGGGTGCGTCGCTCCACCGAACCGCTGGACTACGACCAGCCGATGGAATCGCTCGGGCTGGACTCGCTGATGGGTCTGGAACTGCGCAACCGGCTCGAAACAACCCTCGGTGTCACGTTGCCAGTCGCCCTGGTCTGGGCCTATCCGACGATATCCGCCCTCGCCGGTGCCCTATGCGAACGAATGGGCTACGAGCCAGACACTGAATCGTCACTGTCCGAGGAGGAGATGAAATTGCTCGCCGATGTTGTTAAGGCCAGCGAACTTGAAGTGCAGACGGGGGCCGCGAAGTCATGACAAGCCTGGCTGAACGAGCGGCCCAACTCTCGCCGCAAGCCCGGGAGGTGCTGGCCCGTGAGCTCATCCGCGCGGGCACGGTTTTCCCCGTCGATGAGGTGGCGGAGCCGGTGGCGGTGGTGGGGGTTGGGTGTCGTTTCCCCGGTGATGTGGTTGGGCCGGAGAGTTTTTGGCGGTTGTTGGTCGATGGTGAGGATGCGGTCAGCGAGGTGCCGGCGGATCGTTGGGATGCCGAGGAATTCTATGATCCCGACCCGTTGGCGCCGGGCCGTATGACGACCAAGTGGGGTGGGTTCATCTCCGATGTGGCCGGCTTTGATGCCAACTTCTTCGGTATTACGCCGCGGGAGGCCGCGGCGATGGACCCGCAGCAGCGGATACTTCTGGAGGTTGCGTGGGAGGCGCTCGAACATGCCGGCATTCCGCCGGATTCGTTGGGCGGCACCCGAACCGGTGTCATGATGGGGTTGTCGGCGTGGGACTACACCATCGTCAACCTCGAGCGCGGTGCTGAGATCGATGCCTATGTGAGCACCGGGAACCTGCACAGCACCGCGGTGGGGCGGATTTCCTATCTGCTGGGCTTGCAGGGTCCGGCGGTGGCGCTGGATACGGCGTGTTCGTCGTCGTTGGTGGCGGTGCATCTGGCCTGTCAGAGCCTGCGGCTGCGGGAAAGCGAGCTGGCCCTGGCCGGCGGAGTCGAGTTGAGTCTGTCGCCGTTTTCGGCTATCTCGCTGTCTAAGTGGTCGGCGCTGTCACCGCGGGGTCGGTGTGGATCCTTCGATGCGGGCGCGGACGGTTATGTGCGCGGTGAGGGTGCCGGCGTGGTGGTGCTCAAGCGGTTGGCCGATGCGCTGCGTGACGGGAACCGGGTGTTGGCGGTGGTGCGCGGTTCGGCGGTCAATCAAGATGGCCACTCGAACGGGCTGACCGCGCCCAATGTGCTGGCGCAGCGTGATGTGATCACTGACGCGCTGCGCGCTGGTGCGGTGGGGCCTGACACCGTGAACTACATCGAGGCCCATGGCACCGGCACGGTGCTGGGTGATCCGATCGAGTTCGAGGCGCTGACAGCCACCTATGGCCGCGGAGATGGCCCATGCGCTTTGGGGGCGGTGAAAACGAATCTGGGTCATTTGGAGGCGGCGGCCGGTGTGGCCGGGTTCATCAAGGCAGTGTTGGTGCTCGAGCGTGGCCAGATTCCGCCGAATCTGCACTTCTCCCGGTGGAATCCGGCCATTGATGCGTCTGCGACACGGTTCTTTGTTCCCACCGAGATAGCACCGTGGCCGGAGTGCCCGGGTCCGCGGCGGGCGGGGGTGTCGTCGTTCGGCATTGGTGGCACGAATGCGCATGTGGTGTTGGAGCAGGGGTCGGTTCCCGAACCCGTTGCGGTGCAACCTGAGCCGGTAGTGAGCACGTTGGTGGTGTCGGGTAAGACGGCTGAGCGGGTGGCGTCGACGGCGGGGATGCTGGCGGAGTGGATGGCCGGTGAGGGTGCGGCCGTGGCGTTGGCTGGTGTGGCGCATACGTTGAGTCATCACCGGGCCCGGCAGGTGAAGTTCGCCACGGTGTGTGCCCGTGATCGTGTCGGGGCGGTGGCGGGGTTGCGGGCGTTGGCCGCGGGCCTGCCGGCGGACGGGGTGGTGGGTCCGCATGCGGGGGGGTGTCGGTCGGGGACGGTGTTTGTGTATTCGGGGCAGGGTTCGCAGTGGGCGGGGATGGGCCGGCAGTTGTTGGCCGATGAGCCGGTGTTCGCCGCGGCGGTGGCCGAGTTGGAGCCGGTGTTTGTTGAGCAGGTGGGGTTTTCGCTGCAGCAGGTGCTCGCCAACGGTGAGTCGGTAAGTGGGGATGCGCGGGTGCAGCCGGTGATCATGGGCTTGCAGTTGGCGCTGACGGCGTTGTGGCGCTGTTATGGGGTGGTACCGGATGCGGTGATTGGGCATTCGATGGGGGAGGTGACCGCGGCGGTGGTGGCCGGGGCGCTGACGGTGGCCGAGGGGTTGCGGGTGATCGCCACCCGGTCTCGGCTGATGGCGCGGCTGGCCGGGCAGGGCGCGGTGGCGCTGTTGGAGTTGGACCCGCAAGCCGCGGAGGCGTTGATCGTTGATCATCCCGGGGTGAGTCTGGCGGGGTTCGTCTCGCCGCGTCAGACCGTGATCGCCGGGCCGGTGGCTGCGGTCGATGCGGTGATCGCCGCGGTGAGCAAGCGGAACGGTTTTGCGCGGCGGGTCAACATGGAGGTCGCCTCGCATACCGCGTTGATGGATCCGATTCTGCCCGAATTACGTTCGGCGCTGGCCGATCTGACACCAAAGAGTCCAACGATTCCGTTTCTTTCCACCGTGGCCGACACTGCTGGGCCCGCGCCGGTGCTCGATGCCGAGTATTGGGTGGCCAATGTGCGCCAGCCGGTGCGGTTCAGTCATGCGGTAACTGCGGCCGGCGCCGACTACGGCACCTTCATCGAAGTCAGTCCGCATCCGCTGTTGACCCATGCGATCGGCGACACGTTGGCTGACGTGCATCACCACAGCGTTTCGACGCTGCAGCGCGACACCGATGACACGGTGACATTTCACACCAATGTGAACAGCACTCACACCACGGCGGCGCCGGTCACCGAGCATGTGTGCGGGCCGCATCCGGTGCTGCCGGCTACCCCGTGGCATCACACCCGGCACTGGATCAGCGGCACGCCGGGGAAGCGTTGGCACGAACATATCTCGCTGGGCGGTGAAGCGCGGGCTGAGGGCGGTGGTGTGATTCCGGCGGAGTGGTACTGCGAGCTGACGTGGCCGGACCGCCCCTTGCCTGGCGCCGAGGTCGCCGCAGCGGGTTCCTGGCTGGTAGTGGCCGAGGCGCGCCTCGGCGCAGAGATCGGTCGTGTACTTAGCGACGATTATTGCGTGACGGTGCTGGCACCGTCGGTGGTGGCCGAAGATGCTGACCAAGCCGTGCTGGCGAATGCCCTCGCCGGTGTCAGCCATGTGCTTTACGCGCCGGAGGTGTCTTCGAGCTTTGGCGATGCCGAGTCGGGCTACTGCCTGTTCAACGCGGCGCGAAGGCTGACGGCGGCGTTAGCCGCGTTGACGTTGCCGCCGAAGTTGTTTCTGCTGACCCGCAATGCCCAGCCGATCTCAGAAGGCGACCGGGCCAATCCCGCTCATGCGGTGTTGTGGGGGTTGGGTCGCACGCTGGCACTGGAGCATCCCGAGATCTGGGGCGGCATCATCGATGTCGACGAGTCGGTGCCCGCGCGGGTGGCTGCCCGGTATGTGCTGTCCGAGGCTCACGGTGGCGACGGAGAAGATCAGGCCGTCTATCGGGCCGGTGTGCGCCGCGTCCCGCGCCTGCAAAGGGCTAACCCACCACCGACTTCGACCGTTGGACTCGACAAAGACAGCAGCCAACTGGTCATCGGCGCGACCGGCAGTATCGGGCCGCATCTGATCCAACAGCTCGCTGACATGGAGGCCGCCACCATCGTTGCGGTGTCGCGGAATCCGGGTTCGCGCCTTGATGAGTTGACTTGCCGTTTGTCGGCTAAAGGAACGACATTGGTGACGGTGGCCGCCGATGCGTCAGATGAAGTCGCGATGAGCGCGCTATTCGACCGCTTTGGTACAGACCTTCCGCCTCTGGCCGGTATCTATTTGGCCGCTATGGGGGGCGGACCGGTGACGCTGCGCGATATGACCGATGACGACGTCGCCGCGATGTTCCGTCCAAAGCTGGATGCAGTGTCGCTACTGCACGAACTTTCGCTCAAACAGCCGGTGCGCGAGTTCGTGTTGTTCTCTTCGATTTCTGGACTGCTCGGCTCCCGCTGGCTGAGCCACTATGCGGCGACGACCACCTTCCTTGACACCTTCGCCTATGCGCGTCGGGCGGGCGGGCTTACGGCCACCGCCGTCAACTGGGGCTTGTGGAAGTCGCGCGCTGACACCGAGAACGATCAACTACGCCAGGTAACCTTCGAGTCCGGACTTGAGCCCATGCCCGACGAGATCGCCATCCAAGCCCTATGGTCGGTAGCCAGTCGCGGTGCCCCAGTCCTCTCCACCATTGTCGCCGCTGACTGGACCCGACTGGCCACCGCATATCGCACGCGAGCACCACTGCACATCGTCGACGACCTGCTGCCCACCGCCGACAACAGCGCCACGCCGTCGATACTCAGGACGGAGTTCCGTGAAGCATTGCGCGAGTGCGAACCGACGCGACGCCGCGATCTGCTGACTGATCAGGTCAGTGCGCTTGTTGCCGCGGCGATGGGCTTTGCGTCGCCGCAGTTGCTGGATCCGTCGGCGGGCTTCTTCCAAATGGGCATGGATTCGCTGATGAGCGTGACACTTCAGCGGGCCCTTAGCGAAAGCCTTGGCGAAGTGCTGCCGGCGTCCGTTGTGTTCGACTATCCGACCGTTGAAGAGCTCGTCGGCTACTTGGAGACAATCCTTCCCGAACTGATCGAGGCGACGGACCAGGGAAG
>JAJKIB010000459.1 GCA_021154745.1 Mycobacterium sp. | reverse complement strand
GCACGTGGCGGCAGTACCTGCGTGACCGCATCCAAGCGCCGTTCAGTTGGGCCAGGCACCGGTGCAAACGGCGACGGTGACGGTATCGACTCGCCGGTGACCGCGTTAGTAGCGCTGGTCGGCGAGAGGCCAGCAACGGTTCGACATGAAGAGGCGGCCTGGGCGGGTTGGGGACCGCTTGAATCCAAGCTGTGCTTCCCGCGCTCGTGTCATACTGCCCCCGATGGCCGCCGCAAACCGCCTGATCCACTGCCTGGTAACCAACCCGTTGGTCTTTCGCCTGCTTTTCACCTCATTCGTCACGAAACGGTTCTCCGCCCAAACCCGCCTGCTCGGTGGTGATGACTGGTTGTTCTTCAACTACGGCTATGAGGAGGATCCGCCGATGGCCCTGCCGCTGGCGGCGTCCGACGAGCCCCACCGGTTCTTCATCCAGCTCTACCACCGCACGGCGACCCAGGTGGATCTCAGCGGCAAACGCGTGCTGGAGGTCAGCTGCGGCCACGGCGGCGGAGCCTCGTATCTCGTGCGCACCGTGCAGCCGGCCTCCTACACCGGGCTGGACTTGAACCCGGCCGGCATAGAGTTTTGCCGGAAAAGGCACAATCTGGCCGGCCTCGATTTCGTGCAGGGTAACGCTGAGGAACTGCCATTCGCCGACCAATCCTTCGACGCAGTCATCAATGTCGAAGCCTCGCACCTCTACCCTCATTTTCCGCGTTTTCTCGCCGAAGTGGCGCGGGTGCTACACCCGGGAGGGCATTTTCTGTACGCCGATTTCCGCCGCCGCCATGGTCTCGCCGACTGGGAGGCGGCGCTGGCCGACGCCCCGATGCGGTTGCTTTCGCACGCGGTCATCGATGCGCAGGTTCTGCGCGGGAATGCGAAGAATGCGCCGCGGAAGCATGACCTGATCAGTCGCCATGGGAAGGCGATGCCCCGTGGCTTCACCCGCTATGCCAGCGACGTGACCGACTGGGCGTTCAACGGCGCACTGCAGCGCGGGCAGTTCACTTACCGGGTGTACTGCTTCGTCAAGGATTGAAGTGGCGTCCCTCCCAAGGGATCGCCTCGCCGCCGTGATCACCAGCGCGTCGTCGCGCTAGATCACCCGAGCCGGATGCCACACGCCCTCGCGAACGGTCATGAAATCCGTCCCACGCCGAGGCGATCTGCCAGACGTCGCCGACGCACTACCTGAGATATATGGATCAATCCCCACCGCGCCCTACCTGCACATACGCCGATGCGGCACTCGATCGCGCCCCGATCACCCGTCGGTCGGGGGGGCATCGATCCTTGCCGCCAGGAGCGGCTTGGCGCTGAACGCCGCCCAGGACTGGGCTCGGATACTTTCGCCTACCGGCGCAGGAAAGCCACCTCGGCGACTTCGCGATGGGACTGCTTCAGTGCAAGCACGCCTCTCGGCGGACTCGGAAAGCTTGGGGTGCTCGGGAGGCAGTTGCATCCCAGACCGCAACGGCTCGGCGAAACCGGTTGAGGCCTTGGGACCACTGAGTAATCTAGGGTTCGCGGTACGAAGAGGGGGCGGCTATGGCAACGGCGACAATTGAGCCGGTACGGCTACCGCCGGGGCCGCGGGTACCGAAGATGGTTCAAGGCATTGCGTTCTTGACCGCGCTGTGCGAGGTGGTTCCCGCTCTGAGCCGACGTTACGGCGACACGTTCACCATCAATTTGCCGGCCTTGGGGAAGATGGTGGTGATCAGCGACCCGATCCTGGTCAAGGATGTCTTCAGCACGAGTAGTGATCTGATCGAACGCCCAACTAACCTCGGCCGCGTATTCGGCCCTGGATCGACCTTCAGCCTCAACGGCGACGAACACCTCGAGCGCCGGAGGTTGCTGCTCCCGCCCTTTCACGGGAAGCGGGTGAGCACGTACGAGCGCATCGTCGAAGAAGAGGTGATGCGCGAGATCGCGACCTGGCCGGAGGGCCGCGAGTTCAAAACGCTGCCGTCGATGATGCGCCTGACCCTCAATGCGATCCTGCGTGCCGTGTTCGGCGCCCAGGGATCCGTGCTGGAGGAGCTTCGCGTCGCGCTGCCGGCCGCGATCACGTTGGGCTCTCCCCTCCACGTGCTGCCGCCGATAGTGCGGCGTGACTTCGGTCGGTGGAGTCCCGGCGGGCGGTTATTGGAGTACCGGCGTCGGATCGACGCTGTCATCGACTCGCTCATCGCCGATGCGCGGGCTGACCCGGCGTTCGAAGAGCGCAGCGACGTGCTCTCGCTGCTGTTGCAGGCCCGCTACGAGAACGGTGACCCGATCCCGGACCGGCATATCGCCGACGAGCTGTTGACCGTGGTCGCCGCCGGTCACGAGACAACCGCCTCACAACTGGCCTGGACAGTAGAGCGGTTGCGCCGGCACCCAGAGGTGCTGTCGCGGCTTGTTGACGAAGTGGACACCGGCGGATCTGAATTGCGACAGGCAACGATCTACGAAGTGCAGCGCACCCGGCCGACTCTCGAGGCCACGACGCGCTGCCCGACGACGCGAATTCGGCTGGGCGACTGGGTACTTCCGCCTGGCATCAATGTGATGATCAATTTCCAAATGGCACATGAGTCAGAAGAAAACTTCCCCGACGCGGACTCGTTCAACCCCGACCGATTTATCGGCGCCAACCCGAAGGCATTCCGGTGGATTCCGTTCGGTGGCGGGGTAAACCGCTGTATTGGCGCGGGTTTCGCGAATATGGAGATGAACGTCGCCATGCGCATTCTGCTGCGCGAATTCCAGTTCGCGCCAACCGATGCGCCGGGTGAACGGCGTCACTACCGCGGAGTGGCGATCGCGCCCGCACGTGGCGCGCGTGCGGTCGTGTACCGGCGGACGGGCGCTACCTCGCGTGATCGTGACTCTGTGTCGGTGGCCGACAACAGCAGCTGACGTCGGCAAAATCGTTGAACGAGCGGGTGACCGCGGCCGCAGCGAATTTCCCGGCTGGAGGCAGCACTGGCGGACACCCAGATGCGGCAGGGTTCGGAACGTGTGATCAATCCGAAGGTTCTGCGCGGGATGGAGACCGGCGTTCATCGCTCCTTCGGCCGCCGGCTTCACCAAGGAGTGAGCGGCGGCGTCAGTCCATCGCGTAGTCCGATAACGGGAATCGGTCCTGTTCCTTGACGGCACTATGCACCGAGGTCGGCCGGAAAAGCGGCGCTTCCCCCTTGCCGGTGTTGTTCTTGAACCAATACGACCGCGACGTTGCGCAGCTGCCGAGGTCAAACGCCGAATCTTCGAGCAGCGTGGTCATCCGATCCAGGAAACGGGCGTTGGCCTGTTCGGTGATCTCGAAGGTGCGAGCACCGCGCCGCTGGAGTTCGCCGAACAGCCGATTCATATGGCGCATCTGGTATTCCACCGTGTTAAACCATGACAACCCCACCCACGCGTACGGGCTGGCCATGCTCAAGAAGTTCGGGAAATAAGGCACCGAAATGCCTTCGTAGGCTTGAAACCTCGTTTCGCGCCACCACTTTCCAAGGTTCCGGCCCTCCCGGCCGATCACCTCAATCGCCGGTAGATTGGCGTCCCACACGTCGAATCCGGTCGCGAGCACCAGGGTGTCGATAAACCGTTTGGTGCCGTCCCGCGCGACGACGCCGTCGGGCTCGATCCGCTCGATGCCACTGCTTTCCAGATGCACATGCGGCTTGGTGAACGCGCGGTAATAGGAATTCGAGATTGTCGGCCGCTTGCAACCGAAGTCGAAATCCGGGTTCAGGTCGCGCCACAACTTCATGTCGCGCACCAACAGCAACCGATAGATCTTTGACGCACCTGATATGGCTTTGTTGACACGCTTGAAGTACCGGTATTTCCACATCGTGACGACCATCATGAATTCCAGGCTCGTGTCGGTGAACCACCGCAGGATGCGCTGGGTAAGCGGCCGCCTGGCGAACAGCCGTTGCACCACGGGCGGGAATACGACATCCAACTTGGGCAGCACCCAAATCGGCGTGCGCTGATACACCGTCAGCTCCGAGACTTCCTTGGCCAGCTCGGGAATGACCTGCACACCAGTGGAACCCGTTCCGATGACTGCCGCACGGCGGCCGGCAAGCGAAAAGCTCTCCTCCCAGGCGGCGGTGTGGACGATGCGTCCTCCGAAACTCTCGATACCGGCAATATCCGGCGTGCGGGGCTGGCAAAGGAAGCCGGTCGCGGTGATCATGAACCGCGCGCTCAGCGTCTCACCACCGACAACCGCAACCCGCCAGACTCGCGCATCATCGTCCCACCGCGCGCCTTCGATGGTGGTGTTGAACCGCATGAAGCGGCGCACGCTGTACTTATCGGCCACATGCTCGGCGTAGCGCTTCAGTTCGGCGCCTGGTGCATACAGCCGCGACCAGTACGGGTTGGGCTCGAACCAGTAGGAGAACGTCGGCGACGGTTGATCGACGGAAAGGCCCGGATAGTGATTGACATGCCACGTTCCACCGAGGTCGTCCTCACGATCGACGATCAGGATGTTGTCATAGCCAAGGCGGTTCATCTGGATCGCGGCGCCGATTCCACCGAAACCCGCCCCCACGATGATTACGTCGAGTTGCTGCTCACCCATAACCACTAGACGGTACCTTGTGCTTCATCGCCGTGAACGGCTCTCACCTGATTAGCTGCAATGTCAGATGGCTAATCTGGCGTGTCGTCCGGAAGCCGTGACGCCACAACTCATGTCTGACATATTCCCGGGATGGTTCGCCCCCCTATTCGATTCGAGACCTGGACAAAGTCGGCGTCGGCCTGGTTACCGCATCGGATCTACCTCGATCTACCTCTTGGTCTGGCATCATCCAACGCTGTCTGCTGTGGTCGACCGCCAGGTGGCCGTTTCCAGCCTGTCCGTGGCTGAGGCGAAGTCGCGATGGCAGTTCGCAGCCACGTTGGGTGCGTTTGCGCTGCTGGCGAGTATCGGTGCCACTGTGATGGCGCTGACGTCCTCAACGGCCTATCCGGCCATAGCGATCCGTCCCGCGTCAACCCGTAGCCCATGCTGCTGGTGGGCCCCCGCTGAGCGGTGACCTACGCCCTAGCTAGTCGACCTCATGGTCAACCAACCGAAATCATCGACTGGCGTGGTCAGCCCGTCCAGGCGGTGGCGCGAAAGCTTGCTACGAATTGCCCTGTACTGCAGCATAT
>JAJKIB010000458.1 GCA_021154745.1 Mycobacterium sp. | reverse complement strand
CCGTCGATCATCGCGCGCGACAACCTGGGCAGCCTGCTGTCGGGCGGCGGCTCCGTCCCGACGCCGAACACGCCGACGGCTTGGGCGGACATGGTCGACCGCTACCAGCGCGCGGCACTGCAATCGCGCCTGCACATCCCGATCCTCTACGGCATCGACACCGTGCACGGCGACGGCAACATGCTCGGCGCGACCGTGTTCCCGCACAACATCGGCCTCGGCGCCACCCGCGACCCCGCGCTCGTCCGCCGGGTTGAGCACGTCGCCGCCTCGGAGACCCGCTCGACCGGGCCGCAGTGGGCCTTCGCGCCGTGCATCTGCGTCGCGCGCGACGACCGGTGGGGCCGCACGTACGAGTCGTTCGGGGAGGTCCCTGCCCTCGTCGAGCGGATGGAGACCGCGATCGACGGGTTCCAGGGCGGCCCGGGGCAGCTCAAGGACAACGACCGCGTCCTCGCCACGGCGAAGCACTTCGCCGGTGACGGCCTGACGACCTACGGCACCGGCTCGAACGACCAGACCACGGGCAACTACCCGATCGACCAGGGCGTCGACCTCGTCGACCGCGCAACGTTCGACCGGCTCGCGCTCGCGCCCTACGTGCCCGCCGTGCAGCAGCACCACGTCGGCACCGTCATGCCGTCGTACTCCGACGTCCAGTTCCCCGGCGACGCCACGCGCACCAACATGCACGGCAACCGCGACCTGATCACGGGCTGGCTCAAGGGCAAAGAGGGGTTCGACGGCTTCGTCATCTCCGACTACAACGGGATCGACCACATCCAGCCCGGTCCCGGGACGAGCTTCGAGCAGCGGGTCGTGCTCGGCGTCAACGCCGGCATCGACATGTTCATGCAGCCGTCCAACTTCGCCGACTTCGAGGCCGCGCTGACCGACGCCGTGAACACCGGCCAGGTGTCCATGGCCCGCATCGACGACGCAGTGAGCCGGATCCTCACCAAGAAGTTCGAGCTCGGACTGTTCGAGCACCCGTACACCGACCGCACCCACCTACCCGAGGTCGGCGACGCCGCGCACCGGGCGGTGGCCCGCAAGGCCGTGCAGGAGTCGCAGGTGCTGCTGCGGAACCAGAAGCACGTGCTTCCGATCCGCCGCCGCGGCGGCAAGATCTACGTCGCGGGCAGCAACGCCGACAACATCGGCAACCAGGCCGGTGGCTGGACGCTCACCTGGCAGGGCGGGTCGACCAACGTCATCCCGGGCACGACGATCCTGCAGGGCATCCGCGAGCACGCCGGCAATGCGACGGTCACTTACAGCGCGGACGCGGCGGCGCCGGTACCGCACGGCGCTACCGGCATCGTGGTCGTCGGCGAGACGCCCTACGCGGAGGGCTTCGGCGACGTCTACGGCCCGCAGTGGGCATACGACCCCGGTGACCACAACGTGCCGCGTCCGGTGAAGGACATGCAGCTGTCGGCCGCGGACAAGGCCGCCGTCGACAAGGTCTGCTCCGCGGCGGCGAAGTGCATCGTCGTCGTTGTGTCGGGCCGCCCGCTGCAGATCGACCCGAAGCAACTGAACGAGACGGACGGGTTGGTGGCGGCGTGGCTGCCGGGCAGCGAGGGCGAGGGCGTGGCCGACGACCTGTTCGGCACCGCTCCCTACACCGGCAAGCTGCCCGTCACGTGGCCGCGCACGGTCGCCCAAGAGCCGATCAACGTCGGTGACCCGAACTACGACCCGCTCTACGCGTACGGATTCGGCCTGCACACCTGACGGGCCACCGCCCCGTAGCGGTCCCAGGTGCGCGACATCGTCGGCCGGCAGCAGTGTCATCGTCATGATCTGCTGCCGGCTGACGGCGCTCGGCGAGTCATCGACCGCTCGCGGCGCCACCGAATAGCGTCCCGATCATCCACGGGATGAGGAGACGTTGATGACTGTCCTATCCGCGCTGGTCGCCGGGCTCGCTTCCGGGTCCGTTGAGGTCGTCGACCTGACGGCGCCGCTTTCGGCCGACACCCCGCTGCTGCAGCTGCCCGAGCAGTTCGGCACCTGGCGTTGCGTCCCCCAGCGTGAGGTTCCTCGTTGATGAAGACCTCTCGCCTCGTCCGTGCCAGTACCTGACTGATGCAAGAGACAGCGCAGAGCATGTGCGCAATGCCGTGGGAACCGGCGCCAGCGATCACGTCGTACTCATCCATGCCCTCCCGCTTGGTGCGGTGATCATCACCGCCGACGCCGACTTCGGAACACTCGTCGCCTGCACCCGGGCGAAGCAGCCATCGATCATTCTCATGCGTGAGCCGCTCGAGCTGCCCGGTACATGGCCGAGGCCAGCTGCTTGGGCGAACCTGGACCAAGTCCGCGAGGTTCGGCCGGCGGCGCGATCGTTGTCCTCGGCCCGGACACCATCAGGCTCCGGCCGCTGCCGATCGCATGAGCCCGATGTCTCGGCGACGCTGAGAAGGGGCACGTAAGGGGCACGACGAGCCAACCACGCCGGCGAGCTCCCCACGGAGGCGAGCAATTCCGGGCTCTCCAGCGCCAGACCCGGCTGGCGGCAGCCATCTTGAAACCGCTATGAGGTGGAAGCCTCATCGTGGGTTCGAATCCCACGCCCTCCGCTGAAGACGCCGAACCTCGGGCTTGTGGCGCTGGTTGGCCGCCCCAGCCAGCCATCGCGACTCGGACGAGCGCCAGAGGGCAGGTGGCGACATCGCAAGCCATGACATGACCCTGGCGCACGACTCCCGCGACGTCGCGACAAACCATCGTGCCGTCCCGGTCGAGGGGTGTGCCGAATGCCGACGGTAACAAAGCTGGCACAAAGTCGAAGGTCCGATACGTCGGCTGCGTGGCACCGCTCTACGGGGTCGATTCGTGCACACTCGCCACATGGAGACCCACCGGCTCGAAGCGTTCAGCGATGGCGTACTCGCCGTCATCATCACGATCATGGTGCTTGA
This sequence comes from Mycobacterium sp., assembly GCA_021154745.1. Taxonomy (GTDB): domain Bacteria; phylum Actinomycetota; class Actinomycetes; order Mycobacteriales; family Mycobacteriaceae; genus Mycobacterium. The sequence goes on along the minus strand of JAJKIB010000458.1, from coordinate 4,125 downwards.
GCTGAAAGTTCCCGAGGGGCACACCTTGCATGACGCGGCTGAGACCACGGGGCAAAGCCTGCTGACCTATCTGCTCAGCTTCGTCTACATCGGCATCTATTGGAACAACCATCACCATATGTTTCAGCTGATCGGCCGGGTGGACGGCAGGACGTTGTGGGCCAACCTGCACCTGCTGTTCTGGCTCTCGCTGGTCCCGTTCAGCACTGCGTGGATGGACGAAGCCGATTTCGCGCGAACCCCGGTCATGACCTACGGCGTCAACCTGCTGGCTGCCGCCGTCGCGTACTTCGTTCTGCAATCGGCGGCCACCGCCGCCGAGGGCTCGGATTCGCCGCTGCGACAGGCGCTGTGTGCCGACGTCAAGGGCAAGCTGTCGCCAGTGCTTTACGTGCTCGGCATCGGCGCCGCGGCCGTCAACGTCTGGGTCGGCATCAGCCTTTTCACCGCAGTCGCAATCATCTGGTTGGTGCCCGACAAACGGATGGAACGCTTCCTCGCCGAGCGCAGCAACAGCGAATAGGGTCGATTCCCGGGGACGGCGGTGCTTCGGCGACCTTCGCGCGCCGGGCAGACAAGTTCGTGTGCCCACCCTGCGGCGATCGATCAGGTCGGTGGACGGGTACGTGTCGCCGACAGCGTTGCGGCGGACGACTTCGGCGCCGACCTGGCCGAACGCCGCGGCTGCATCAACCGGGCGATGCCTGCCGAGGAGTTCGACGATTTCGTCTGGCCGCTGGCTCACCGCAGTGCAGCGTTTCCTGCCGCAGGCCGAGTTGCAGTCAAGAAGCGGTGATCACATGACGTTGCCGCCGATCGAACAAGTCCGACCTCATCGCTAGGAATGGCTCCGCTGAAGCGGCAGAGACCCCAGGACCGGTAGCTCTCGCGTCCACAGTGAGCACGAGCCGGTTAGCCGGCCATGCCCGCCATCGCGATTACCCGCGTCGGTCGAAGCCGCACCAGCAGTTCACCCGGCACGGCATTTCGGCGGCCGAACTCCTCGGCCCGGTCGCCGCCCATGTACCGGCCGGCGATCGCCGTGGCGAAGTGCAGCACCTGCCCGAGGTCCTCGCTCAGCGTGACCTGGCCACGGAGGTGGACGAACGCGTATGGGGCGACCTCCTCGTCGACGACCACCGCCGCGCGGGGGTCGCGGCGGAGGTTCCGGCCCTTGACGGTGTCGGCGCCGGTGGTGAACACCAGTTCCTCGCCGTCGAGCATGAACCACACCGGCATCACGTGCGGTTGTCCGCCGGGCCCGCTGGTAGCAACCTTGGCCGTCCGTGTGCCGTGGCTGAGGAAGGCGCTAACTTCATCGGGAGTCATCGTGTGGGGCATCCGGACCGCCTCGAATTTCTTCCCCTGCGGGAGATCAGAGTCTTGTGAACGTGGTCGGCCGGCGCGGCCGGGGTTCAGACGCGCGGAGCCGCTGGGTCGTCGGACAGCGACGCATCGATCACTGCAAACAACGCCATCCCGCGTGCCGCCGATGAGACTAGCTTCCGGCGGGCCAGTTGGTACATGTTCGTTGGTAGGCGAGGTCGGGAAGATATTGGTGCCATTCGGCGCGCGTGAGGTTGCGCCCGGCGATGCTGCAGGCAGTCGCTGCCCAGCCGCTGAGATGGACATTCCACAGCAACGGATCGTGTATCGCAGCGTTCAGTGTGGCAAGCGGCACGTTGGTCGGGTGACCATAGATATCGCCTTGGATCTCGGCGAACCGCGTTCCATCCGGGTTGACGACCACCGGGTAGCCGCCGTAAGCAGCGGTTGGGAATGGGACGCCGATTTCTTCTCGGGTAGTCAAATCATAGAGCTGCGCCTGGGGGTACGGCTGGTTGGTCGTGATGACCAGCCATCGTCCGTCGTCGACGAATCCGACTCCGCCATTGCTCTGCGTCGCAATCACGGCTTCACGTTTGCCGCTTGCCGCATCCAGCAGTACCACATGGCCGCCATCGATGCCGCCGAGATCCATTGCGATGGTCTTTCCGTCGGGCGAGAGGCCGACTTGGCGAAGACCGACATCCCCTAATACCCGGCTCCACGTGGGGCGGCCGGTGCGGATGTCGATCAGGGAAACGCGCTGGCTGCCCGCCCCGATGATGATGAGGCCGGCGCCGTCCGGGGTGAACATCAGGTCATCGACTGCCTGGTTTTGGGGCGTTGGGACGTGCACCGGCTTGGAGGGGTGCCGCGGGTCGGAGACATTCCAGTAGTAGGCGGCACCCGCGACATCGGCTGCGACGAGCGCACCGCCTGGGCTCCATCGCGGAGCGGCGAACCACTTCGCTGACTGACCGGGGACCGGGGGTAGCTGCGCGACCGGGTCGTGCGTGTGGGCGTCCCAGATGCCCACGCCTCCGGCGTTGCGTCGTCCGACGATCAACCGACCGTCCGGGCTGGCTGCAACCGGACCCACGATTTCGCCGTCGATCAGCGTGCCGATCGGGCGGCCGCTGGCCGGATCGTGCCGGATCGGCGACGCGCGGAAGCCGAGATCCGTGCCGAAGTTGTGCACGGCAACGGTGAAGACGCCGCCGGGGAGGAATATCGGGTCCTGTTCTACGCCCCTGTGATGCGTGTAAAGACGGACGCCGAGCGGCGGCAGCTCCTTCCCGATCGTCCAGATCGCCGCCTGGTTGCTGTCGGTGGTCAGCAAGCGGCCATCCGGTTCCTGAACAGAGCAGACTTCAGCCGTTGGAACGGGCGTGCTCTACCGCGCATGTTCACCACGGCGCAAGCGCGGTTTCTCCCTTGCATACTCAAAGCTGCGGGATCGCTGCCGCGATCAGGTAGGCGGCGGACACGCCTTGTGGGTCGTGCAGATCTGCCGGGTCCGCCAACGTTGCCTGCGAACGCGCCCGCACCGCCGCGCCGGGGTCCTTGGCAACGAGATCGACGCACAGCCCGGCGACAACTGCATTCGCGTCGTGTCCGTCCAGTCCATCAAGGGCGAGGCCGTTGTGCAGCAACGTCGCCGCCTCGTGGAACACCTCACGAGCCATCTCGGCGTCCACCTCGGGCCGTGCCTTGGCTACTGCCTCAGCCGTCGCCATGAACTGGTCGAACTGCGGACCCACGGTGCTGTGCGGCATACCGAGACAGTCTCAGTGCGCCCACGTGCCGGCAAACGGATATCGCCTGCCGGGGCCGTGACGCGCGCTATCCGCGCAACTGCAGCCTCGAGCCCGTTGACCGCGGCGCCCACGTTGTGCGTCGAACCGAGCTTCGGTCATTGGTCCCTGTCGGGTTGTGTGGGCGGTCTTGACGTGGCCCAACGGCTGCTCGTGGCGGGACTTTAGGCCCTTGGTTTCTGCATGGGTCTGGTTTGTCATGGAGGGGCCGGGAGACGGCATACGTGGCTCGACTCGTGGGTCTGGAGTCGGCCGCGTTCGACCGTTCCAGCGTGTGGCCATGCCGTTGACGAGCCAGCGGTCGATCAAGCGGAGCACGCCGCCTGTCCAGGGCGGGTGCAACAACGCATTCGCCGTTCAACTGACCATCATCGTCATCGGGACTATGGCGGTACAGGACTTTGGCAGCACAGGGGGTGGAAGACATGGATCTTCAGAGGACTGGTCGGATCTTCGGCTGGTTGTTCATCGGTACCTTCATCACGAGCATCCCGGCTCGGCTTTTGTTCATCCATGGCGTGGGTGCGAGCTGGACGAACATGCATTTCGTGCCCGGGGACACCTCCACCGCGAGCCTGAAGTTGGCCGGGTTACTCGAGTTCGGCCTGATCGTCACCCAGATCGGCACCGCGGTCGTCCTCTATCCCGTTGCCCGGCGGCTGAGCGAAACGGTCGCGATCGGCTACGTCGCCGCTCGGATCATGGAGTCGGTCTTCGCCGCGATCGGCCTCATGAGCATGCTCTCGGTGGTATCCGTCGCTGGTGCGTTGGATGGAGCGACCGGCAGTGCTGCCACCGTTCTCAGCACGCAGGGCAACTCGTTGGTGCACACCTATGAGTGGGCGTTCGAATGGGGTCCCGGACTCGTCGCCGGCATCGGGAACGGCTTGCTGGTGGGCTACCTGATGTACACGTCGGGGCTTGTCCCGCGGCGGATGGCGCTGCTGGGCCTGATCGGCGGTCCGCTGCTGATGCTCAACTTCGT
>JAJKIB010000457.1 GCA_021154745.1 Mycobacterium sp. | reverse complement strand
GTGGGATCCAGCGGCACCTCGATGGCGCCGGTGGCCAGCGCGAACACCGTATCGCCATCGAGCGGGGTGTGGCACGGCCGGATGGTCCTGGCCAGCCCGTCTTGGGCAGCGACCGCAACCCGGCGGCACCCCGCCTTACTCAGCGTGGCGTCGGTGGCCACCACCGCGAGGGTGGTGTTGAGCGGGCTCAGCTCGGTGTGCCGGTCGGCGTACGCGGCGATCTGATCCGCGGGCGGCGCGACAAGGCCGAACTCGGCGATCTGATCCGCCAGCCACGGTAACCCCGTGGCAGGGTCGACCACGTCACCGGCGGCGTTGACGACCACCAGCGCCCCGACGGTGACGCCGGAGTCGAGCGTCACCGACGCCGTCCCGACGCCGCCCTTGAGCACGCCGACGCGCGCGCCGGTGCCCGCACCGACAGTGCCGATGGCAACCTCTGTACCGGCGCGCTCGGCGGCGGCGTAGCCGAACTCGGCGGTCGGCCGGCACTTCCACCCGCCGACGGGCAGATCGAAGACCACAGCGGCGGGCACGATCGGCACCACGCCGCCCTCCATCGCCACACCGCGGTCCTGTTCCTCGAGCCACGCCATCACGCCGTCGGCGGCGGCCAACCCGAAGGCGCTGCCGCCGGACAGCACCACGGCATCGACGTGTCGCACCGAGTTGATGGGGTCGAGCAGGTCGGTCTCCCGGGTGCCCGGCGCGCCGCCACGGCCGTCGACGGCTCCGACGGTGCCCGGCGGTGTCAGCACCACGGTGGTGCCGCTGGCCCAGCCATTGCCGAGCGTGACATCGGTGTCCAGACGGTGATGCTGGCCGACGCGAATGCCGCCGACGTCGGTGATCGAGCTCATCCCTTATCCATCAGTCCCAGCACGAGGTACTCCTGCAGCACCGTCAGCCACTGGTACACGTCGAAGTGCCCGGCCATCGGGTGATCGGAGGGCAGTGCCTCGGGGCCGTTCGGGCCGACATCGAGCATCGTGCCAAGCGCGAGCCGCACGTCGTTGACGGCCGCCGCCCAGGCATGCGCGTCGTCCTCGGTGAGTTCGAACTTGCCACCACGCTGCGGGCAGGTATCCAACAACCGTTGCGCCGCTTGGCGTTTCGCGTCGATGATCTCCGGTTCGTGCAGGTTGCGCAGCGCGCTGTTGAGACTCTCCATCGTGCCGGAGCCAGCAGGATGATCATTTTTCGAGCGGTAGAAGTCCGGCAGCAGGCGCTTCATCGTGTCGTCCTGCGGAGGCTGCGAATTGCCCGTCTTCATACCGGTGATTTCTTCGAGTTCATCTGCAGGAGCAGATGATTCGCGTTCCTCGAGCATTCCCAGCATCGAGGTCACCAGGCTGCTCAGCAGCCCGGCCTCGTGGGCGGCCAGTGCCGATCGAAACCGCGGGCCGTCGGCGGTGTCGACCCGCTTCCATTTACGCACGGTTCTGTCAGCGGTCCTGCTGCATGGTCGCCCACAACCCTGCGGCATGGAGCTTGGACACGTCGACCTCCATGGACTCCCGGCTGCCCGCCGACACCACCGCCTTGCCTTCGTTGTGCACCTGCAGCATGAGCTTGGTGGCCTGCGGCTCGCTGTAGCCGAACAGCTTCTGGAAGACGTACGTCACGTATGTCATCAGGTTCACGGGGTCATCCCACACGATGGTCACCCATGGGGTGTCGGTCGCATCGACGGTCTTGACGTTCCGTTCCTCGCGAGTCCCCGGTCGGGTCTTCGCCGGCGTCACCATGCGCTTCAGGATACCGAGGCCGCGAAACCGATACCGTTGCGGTGTGACCGCCGCGTTACTGACCGACAAATACGAGTTGACGATGCTCGCCGCGGCGCTGCACGACGGCAGCGCACACCGCCACACCACCTTCGAGTTGTTCGCCCGCCGCCTGCCCGACGGCCGACGCTACGGCGTCGTCGCGGGCACGGCGCGCTTCGTGGAAGCGTTGGCGCGGTTCAGATTCGACGACACGGCGCTGGGATCACTCGAGGACTTTCTGGACCGTGAAACGCTCGCGTACCTCGCGAATTACCGGTTCGGCGGCGACGTCGACGGCTACGCAGAAGGCGAGCTGTACTTCCCCGGCTCCCCCGTGCTGTCGGTGCACGGCACGTTCGGCGAATGCGTGGTGTTGGAGACGCTGGCGCTGTCGATCTTCAACCACGACACCGCGATCGCGTCGGCCGCTGCACGCATGGTCAGCGCGGCGGAAGGGCGCCCGCTGATCGAGATGGGCTCGCGGCGTACCCACGAGGAGGCCGCCGTCGCCGCGGCGCGCGCAGCCTACATCGCCGGGTTCACGGCGTCGTCGAATCTCGAGGCGCAGCGTCGCTACGCCGTGCCCGCGCTGGGCACCAGCGCGCATGCGTTCACGCTGCTGCATGCCACCCCCGATGGTCCGGACGAAAAGGCCGCCTTCAGCGCCCAGGTCGATGCTCTCGGTGTCGACACCACACTGCTCGTCGATACGTACGACATCACGCAGGGAGTCGTCAACGCCGTCGAGGTGGCAGGCACCGAACTCGGTGCGGTGCGCATCGACTCCGGCGATCTGGGTGTGATGGCCCGCCAGGTCCGCGAGCAACTCGACGACCTCGGCGCGACCAAGACCCGCATCGTGGTGTCGGGTGATCTCGACGAGTATGCGATCGCGGCGCTCCGCGCCGAACCCGTCGACATCTACGGCGTCGGCACCTCTGTGGTCACCGGCTCGGGCGCGCCGACCGCCAACATGGTCTACAAGCTGGTGGAGGTGGACGGCATGCCGGTCGAGAAACGCAGCAGCCACAAGGAATCTCACGGCGGTCGCAAGCAGGCGCTGCGGACATGCAAAGCCACGGGCACCATCCTCGAGGAGATCGTCCATCCGTATGGCCGGCCGCCGCCGGATGAGTCGGGCCGCGCCCTCACGGTCGACCTCGTGCGCGAAGGGGAACCGGTCAGCGAGCTGACCATCGACGCGGCCCGGCACCGCGTGAAGGAGGGGCTGCACAGCGTGCCCTGGGACGGCCTGAAACTGTCCAGGGGCGAGCCGGCCATCCCGACCCGCATGATCGCCCCGGGCCACCGGAAAGACGCCTAGGAGACGCCACGGGCGAGACAGCGGAAGTCACCGAATTGCTGGCCAAGGCGGTCGCCGCGTTGGGTGGCAGCGAGCGCAGCGGCCAGATCGAGATGGCCGAGGCCGTCGCGCGCGCGTTCGACACCGGTGAGCACCTCGCCGTGCAGGCGGGCACCGGGACCGGCAAGTCGCTGGCATACCTGGTGCCGGCGATTGCACGGGCCATCGATGCCGACGAGCCCGTAGTCGTCTCCACGGCGACCATCGCCCTGCAGCGCCAGCTGGTCGACCGCGACCTGCCGCGGCTGGCCGACTCACTCGCCGACGCCCTGCCCCGCCGCCCGGACTTCGCGCTGCTGAAGGGACGGGGAAACTACCTGTGCCTCAACAAGATTCACAACGGTTCGGCGACCGAGCCGGAGGACCGGCCGCAGGAGGAGCTGTTCGAGCCGATGGCCGCCTCCGCGTTGGGCCGCGATGTGCAGCGGCTGATCGCTTGGTCGTCGAGCACCGACAGTGGCGACCGTGACGAGGTGAAGCCGGGTGTGCCGGACCGGTCGTGGTCTCAGGTGTCCGTATCGGCGCGGGAATGCATCGGCATGGCGCGCTGCCCGTTCGGCACCGACTGCTTCGCTGAGAAGGCTCGCGACAAGGCAGGCCATGCCGATGTCGTCGTCACCAACCACGCTCTGCTTGCGATCGACGCGATGACCGACGCCGCCGTGCTGCCCGAACATGGGCTGCTGGTGGTCGACGAGGCGCACGAGCTGGTGGACCGGGTGACCGGCGTCGCCACCGCCGAGCTGTCGGCGACGTCGCTGGGCGTCGCGCAGCGCCGCGTCGGCCAGCTCATCGATGCCGAGCTGGCACAACGCCTCGAGGCGGCGACGGCGACCTTGACGTCGGCGATCCACGACGCCACACCGGGCCGCATCGACGTGCTCGACGACGAGATGACCACTTATCTCACCGCGCTGCGCGACGCCGCGAGTAGGGCACGCTCGGCGATCGACACCGCGCCGAGCGATCCGAAGGCGGCATCGGCGCGCGCCGAGGCGGTGACGGCGCTGAGCGATATCAGCGACACCGCGACCCGCATCCTGTCGTCGTTCGTCCCGGCCATCCCGGACCGCACCGACGTGGTATGGCTCGACCATGAGGACAACCGCGGCAGCATCCGAGCGGTGCTACGAGTAGCACCCCTTTCGGTGTCAGGGTTGTTGCGCAGCAGGCTGTTTGAGCACACGACGACGGTGCTGACGTCGGCGACGCTGACCATCGGCGGCACGTTCGACGCGATGGCGTCGGCATGGGGCCTGGCCGGTGAGGACAAGGTCAAGTGGCGCGGTCTCGACGTCGGTTCGCCGTTCGAACACGCGAAGTCGGGCATTCTCTACGTTGCCGCGCACCTGCCGCCGCCGGGGCGCGACGGCACCGGCTCGGCCGAGCAGCTCGACGAGATAGCCGCGCTGATCACCGCCGCGGGTGGGCGAACGCTCGGCCTGTTCTCGTCGATGCGCGCCGCCAAGGCCGCCGCCGAGATCATGCGCGAACGGCTTGATACCCCGGTGCTGTGCCAGGGCGACGACACAACGTCGACGTTGGTGCAGCGGTTCGCCGACGACGCCGAGACGTCGCTGTTCGGCACGCTCTCGCTCTGGCAGGGGGTTGATGTGCCCGGCCCGTCGCTGTCGCTGGTGCTCATCGACCGCATCCCGTTCCCCCGGCCCGACGATCCGCTGCTGACCGCGCGACAGCGTGCGGTCGCGGCCCGCGGCGGCAACGGGTTCATGGCCGTCGCCGCCAGCCACGCCGCGCTGCTGTTGGCGCAGGGCGCCGGGCGCCTGCTGCGCCGCGTAGACGACCGCGGTGTGGTCGCGGTGCTGGACTCGCGGATGGCCACGGCGCGCTACGGCGGATATTTGCGCGCGTCGCTGCCGCCGTTCTGGGCGACGACGGACTCAACTCGCGTGCGGGAAGCGCTCGAACGCCTGCGCACCGGTGGATCCGGTTAACTATCCTGCCTCCATGAGCCGACGCCACCTGGTAGTTGCCGTAATCGCGACCTGCTCGGCGCTGCTCGTCGCGGCGTGTAGTACAACCCTTCAGGGCAAAGCGGTTTCGGTGTTCGACGACCCCTTCCACGTCGCCGGGATGCCGGCCACCGACGGACCCACTGGCCTGCGGTCCGACGCCCACGGCCCAGTCCGCGAGGTGCAGGGCACCGACAACGGAAAGGTCGACGAACTGGCCGCAAGCGCGGTCAGCGACATCGAGGACTACTGGCGCGGCGCCTACAGCGGCACGTTCGACGGCCAGTTCACACCCGTGAAGTCGCTGATCTCGTGGGACGCAAACGGTTTCGATGACACGCGGTTCTGCGACGAGGACACGTATGGACTCGTCAACGCCGCGTTCTGCTACGACGACAACACCATCGGCTGGGATCGCGGCGAGCTGCTGCCCGCGCTGCGAAAGGCGTACGGGGACATGGGCGTGACGATGGTGCTCGCCCACGAGTACGGCCATGCCGTGCAGCATCAGGCCGGGCTGAACAACAAGAACACCCCGACGTTGGTGGCCGAACAACAGGCCGACTGCTTCGCCGGTGGGTACATGCGCTGGGTCGCCGAGGACAACTCGCCGCGGTTCACGCTGTCCACGGGTGAAGGCCTGAACAACGTGCTCGCGGCGGTGATCGCGTTCCGTGATCCGCTGCTGGCCGAAGGTGATCCCGAGGTCGGCATCGACGAACACGGCTCAGCGTTCGAACGGCTCTCGGCGTTCCAGTTCGGCTTCACCGACGGGCCTTCGGCGTGTGCGGCGATCGACCTGCGGGAGATCGGCCAGCGGCGAGGCGACCTTCCTGTGCTGCTGCCCGAGGACCAGACCGGCGAACTGCCGGTCACCGAGGAGTCGGTGCGGTCGATCATCGACGCGATGGGCATCCTGTTCTCGCCGGCCAAGCCGCCGCAGCTGAGCTTCAAGGCGTCTGACGCCGAGGGTTGCCCGGACGCCAGACCGAGCCCGCCCGCGTCGTACTGCCCGGCCACCAACACGATCGTCGTCGACCTGAAAGAGCTCGCGATGATGGGCACCCAATCCGACAGCGAGGACGGTGCGAGCCTGGCCAGCGGCGACAACACCGCCTATTCGGTGCTGGTGTCCCGGTACATGCAAGCCATCCAGCACGCACGCGGTGGCGTGCTGCTCGACAACGCAGAGGCCGCGCTGCGCACTGCCTGCCTCACCGGCGTGGCCACCGTCAAGATGTCGAAGAACGTCACCACACCCGACGGCAACACCATCGCGCTGACCGCAGGTGACGTCGACGAGGCGGTATCGGGCATCTTGACCAACGGCCTGGCCGCCAGCGACGTCAACGGCGAATCGGTGCCGTCCGGCTTTTCTCGGATCGACGCGTTCCGCGTCGGCGTGCTCGGCGACCAGGACCGCTGCTTCAAGCGCTTCCCGTAACTCGCCGTCCTCGAAACTGCTCACAGATCGTACTTTTGGACATTTTCGCGATCTGTCCGCAGCTTCGCGGAGACGGGGTGGCGCTAGACCTTCTTCGTGACGCCGTACCACGCCGTGACCGCGTCGGACACATCCGTCGAACGGGTCAGGAACGCATACGAGCGAATGAATGATTCGCCGACGCAGCCGTCGATCTTGATCCGGAATCCGTCGACAAGAATCCACGGGTCGAAGCCCCTGAATTGCTTCTTGGCACCGGGACGACGTTGACGATGCCCGGCTTCATCGCGATCGCCATACCGCCGGTCACAGGCGTCGACACCACCGGAATCAGCCCTTCGGGCAATGGCGAGACGACGTCGACTCCGCCGAGACCCAGCGACGGCGTCATGCCGACGCTGCCGGTCAGCGTGACGCCGTTAGAGGTGCTCATGTCGATGCCACAGCCGATCTGATAGCCGACCTCGAGCGTGCCCTGCGGCGGTCCCTCTTCTTCGGGACCGGTAAGCGACCCGTTGTATGTGCCGCCGACCCGATATTCACGCGACGACACCGCCGTCGTCAGCGGCGCGATCACCTGCTGCAGTTCGTCCTTGGCCGACAGCGTCTGCGTCCAGCCGTCCGGCGTATGGGTCGTAGCCGGCGGCGACGACTCCACCCAGCCGTCAACCGCCGGCGCCGCCTCAGGAGCAGGCACGTCGGCAGAAACGGCCTCCGTCTCGGGGTCTGCGGACGCCAATGGAGCGACAAATGCGCAGGTCAGCACGCAGACAGTGAGCACGGCAAAGGGACGAACCAGCACAACAGCCCTCCTTGGCCGGAACACATACCGCCAAGGATCATTACCCGACGGTCGAGCCCCTTGCCGCGAAGGCCCCCGCGTGTGCACGACTCTTTATCCGAGTGTGACCATGCCGATTTCGTTGTCACCGGCCACGTGCTGCGTCAGCTGGGCATACGGAGCACAAACCCCGACTCCAGCGCGACCCACAGCGCGCCTTCGGGCCCGATCGCCAAGCCATGCGGCTCGCTGCCGGGCGGAAGGTCGATCGTGACGACGTCCGACCCGTCACCGCTGACACGCGCGATCTGGTTCGCCCCCCACAGGCTCACCCATACGCCGTCGTCGGGATCGGCGACCACGGCGTGCGGTTTGCCCGGCAACTGCATTTCCTGGATCGCCTCGTCCATCGGGATGCGGCCGAGCTTGTCGGCGAGGATCTCGGTGAACCACACCGCGTCGTCGTGCGTCGCGGCGATGCCCACAGGACCGGCTCCGGCAGTGGGCAATTCGCGCAGGGTGATTCCGTCGGCCGGCGTCAACCTGCCTACCGCGTTGCCCTGATTGAGCGTGAACCACAACGCGTTGTCGGGGCCGGTGACGATCATCGACGGCGCGCCGCCCACCGACGGCCAGCCGGACAGCTCACCGTCCACCGAGATCCGGCCGATGTCACCCGAAGTCATGGCGGTGAACCACAGCGCGCCATCCGCTCCGGCGGTGATGCCGAACGGCCCGGTGCCCTCCTCCAACTCGAAGGCGGTCAACTCCCCCGCCGTGGTGATCCTGCCGATGCGGTCGTCGCCGGTTCGGGTGAACCACAGCGCGCCGTCGGGGCCCGCGGTGATGATCGACGGCCGCGAACCCGGACCGACCGGATACACGGTGACGTCGCCGCTGCTTGTCACCCGGGCGATCGAGTCGCTGTGCACCAGCGTCACCCACATCGCCCCGTCCGGGCCTGCCGCGAGCGCGTACGGCCCGCCGTCTATCGAAACCTTGAGGGCAGCACTCACGCCAACGTGACGAGTCCGAGTTCGTTGTCCCCGGCCAGCAACGGGTGATGCGGCAACACCCGCACCGTGTAACCGACCGGACCGGCCACCGGCAACGGTGTCGTCGTCGAGAACACCTCATTGCCGCCGTCGGCGGCTCCGGTGTGCTCCATCGGCACCGTCACGGGGTCCACCAGCGCATCGCCGCCGTCGACGCGGCCCAGCACAGCCTGGACCACCACCTCGTCTGGACGCAGGTCGGCCAGGTGCACCGTCGCGGTCAGCGTGAGCTCGGAGCCCAGCAGCGGCGTATCGGGGAGGCCGTAGCTGTCGACGTCGGAGATCTGGATCTTCGGCCACGCCTCATGCGCCCGCTGCCGGTAGGCGGCCAGCTCGCGTGCCGCGCCGAACGGTTCGCCGTCCGCGCCGGGTTCGACGGTCTTGCGCAGCGACTGCGCCGCAGGTGCGTAGTACTTCTCGGTGTAGTCGCGCACCATCCGCGAGGCCAGCACCTTCGGCCCGAGCTCCATCAGCGTGTGGCGCACCATTTCCACCCAACGGGTCGGGACGCCGTGTTCGTCGCGGTCATAGAACTTCGGCGCCACCGAGCGCTCGAGCAGGTCGTACAGCGCGGCGGCCTCGATGTCGTCGCGCCGGCCTTCATCCAGCAGCCCGTCGGCGGTCGGGATTTCCCAACCGTTTTCGCCGTCGTACCACTCGTCCCACCAGCCGTCGCGGACCGACAGGTTCAGCCCGCCGTTGAGCGCGCTCTTCATTCCGGACGTGCCGCAGGCTTCCAGCGGCCGCAGCGGGTTGTTCAGCCAGACGTCGCAGCCGTAGTACAGCTGGCGGGCCATCGACATGTCGTAGTCGGGCAGAAACGCGATGCGATGCCGCACCTCCGGGCGGTCGGCGAACTTCACTATCTGCTGGATCAGCGCCTTGCCGCCGTCGTCGGCCGGATGCGATTTGCCGGCCACTATCAGCTGAATCGGGCGCTTCTCGTCGAGCAGCAGCTTCTCCAACCGGTCAGCGTCTCGCAGCATCAAAGTCAGCCGCTTGTACGTCGGCACCCGCCGGGCGAACCCGATGGTCAATACGTCAGGATCGAAAGCCGTTGCGACCCAGCCTAATTCGGCGTCCGATGCACCACGCTCCAGCCACGACCTGCGGATCCGGGCCCGCACGTCCTCGACGAGAGCCTCACGCAACTGCGAGCGGATCCACCAAAAGTGCCCCGTATCGACCTGCTGTAGCCGCTGCCACGTGTCGGGCTCAGTCAGCGAGCCGAGATCTTCGCTGCCGAGCAGCTCGCGGCCAAGCTGCAGCCACTGCGGCGCCGCCCACGTCGGCCCGTGCACACCGTTGGTGATCGAGCCGATCGGCACCTCACCCGGGTCGAACCCCTGCCACAGCTCGTTGAACATGTAACGGCTGACCCTCCCGTGCAGCAGCGACACTCCGTTGGCGCGCTGTGCCAGCCGCAGGCCCATGTGCGCCATGTTGAACTTCGACGGGTCGTCCTCCGCGCCGAAGGCGATGATCCGGTCGAGCGGTACGCCGGGCAGCAGTCGCGAGGATTCATCGGACGGCCCGCTCGATCGATGCTCTTCGCGCGAGCGCTCATCGGTCGTGCCACCGAAGTACCGCTTGACCATCTCCACGGGGAACCTGTCGATGCCCGCAGGCACCGGGGTATGCGTCGTGAATACGGTCGACGACCGCACCACCGTCAGCGCGGTGTCGAAGTCCAGCCCGGCGTCGATCAATTCGCGGATGCGCTCGACGCCCAGAAAGCCCGCATGGCCCTCGTTCATGTGGAACACCTCGGGCGCGAGCAGGCCCTCGACTTCGGTGTACGCGCGAATCGCGCGCACCCCGCCGATGCCGGCCAGGATCTCCTGCTTGATCCGGTGTTCCTGGTCCCCGCCGTAGAGCCGGTCGGTGACGCCGCGCAGCTCGTGCTCGTTCTCCGGAATGTCGGAATCCAACAGCAGCAACGGAATTCGGCCCACCTGCGCGATCCAGACGCGCGCCCGCAGCTGGTTGGCGTCCGGCAGTGCCAGCTCCACCAACACCGGGTCGCCATCTTTGTCGGTCAGCAGCCGCAGCGGCAGGCCCTGCGGATCCGGCGACGGGTAGCTCTCGTGCTGCCAGCCGTCTGCGGTCAGCGACTGCCGAAAATATCCCGAGCGGTACAACAGTCCCACTGCGATCAGCGGAAGTCCCAGGTCCGACGCGGACTTCAGGTGATCGCCCGCGAGAATGCCCAGGCCACCGGAATAATTCGGCAGCACCTCGGCAACACCGAACTCCATCGAGAAGTACGCGATGCCGTTCGGCAACTGCGCGCCCTCTTCGGCCTGCTGCTCATACCAAAGGGGCCGGGTCAGGTAGTTGTCGAGTTCAGCGGCCAGCTCGTCGAGGCGGCGCACGAACGATTCATCGGCCGCCAGCGCGTCCAGCCGCTTCGGAGTCACCTGCCCGAGCAACGCAACCGGATCGGAGCCGACCTGCTTCCACAGCTTGGGATCGATTGCCGCGAACAGGTCCTGTGTGGGCTTGTCCCACGACCAGCGCAGGTTGATCGAAAGGCGTTCGAGCGCGGCCAGACGATCGGGTAGATGTGCGCGGACGGTGAACCGACGAAGGGCTTTCACGCGACCCAACCTTACTGACAAATCGGCTCGCTGCAGTGCGGTGTGGCGATCGCTTCACCCGCGGTGGATTGGGCCGACCACTACGGTGGGTATAAGGGCGCCAAGGACGTTTTGAGAGAGCCTGAATCGGGACCAGACGACAAGCACAGCGGCCGCGTCGGCGATGCAACCTCCGCGGCCGCGCCAGTGTAAGGAGTGGTGGGGTGGCCGGCCGTATCGAGATCGATGACGTCGCACCGGTCGTTTCGGGAGGACGGTTTCCGGCCAAGGCCGTCGTGGGTGAGATCGTTCCCGTCCGGGCCACGGTGTGGCGGGAAGGCCATGACGCGGTGTCGGCGACGCTGGTGGTGCGGTATCACGGCACGGCCTATCCGAGGTTGGCCGACGATCCGCCTGGACGCGTCAAGCCGGCAGCGCCCGTGCCGATCGAGGAGTTGGTCACCCCCGCGCCGCGTGTCAAACGGCAGCTGCTGCCGATGTCGACGGGCCGAATGCCCGACGTGTTCCACGGCCAGTTCAGTCCCAGCAGCGTCGGGTTGTGGACCTTCCGCGTCGACGGTTGGGGTGACCCGATCGCGACATGGCGGAAGAATGTCACCGCCAAGCTCGACGCCGGCCAGAGCGAAAGCGAGCTGTCCAACGACCTCCTGGTCGGCGCCCGGCTACTGGAGCGCGCCGCAACGGGTGCGCCGCGCCAGCATCGCTATCCCCTCATCGACGCGGCGGCTCGCCTGCGTGCACCGGGAGACCCGTTCACCCGCGCGGGCGCCGCGCTGTCGGATGACGTGACCGAGGTGCTCGAGCAGTATCCGCTGCGCGAATTGATCACTCGCGGTGAGCAATACGGTGTCTGGGTGGATCGGCCGCAGGCCCGGTTCAGCTCGTGGTACGAGATCTTTCCGCGCTCGACCGGCGGCTGGGACGCCAACGGCAACCCTGTCCACGGCACCTTCGCGACCGCCACCAAGGAGCTGTCCCGCATCGCCAAGATGGGCTTCGACGTGGTCTACCTGCCGCCGATCCATCCCATCGGCCGCGAGAAGCGCAAGGGCCGCAACAATGCGGTGGAAGCCGC
>JAJKIB010000456.1 GCA_021154745.1 Mycobacterium sp. | reverse complement strand
GGCACCGCACCAACCACACTTGGCCGACTGCATGGGGCAGATGTGCTCGCTAATCGACGCTCTCATCACGATGTTGAGGTGTTGACGCCGTCAACACCTCTCGTGTATCCGCGCGTCGTTTCCGTGTTTTCGCGTCGTGTTTTCGGCGTTTCTGGAGGTCTATCCTCGAGGAGCGGGGTCGGTCAAGACCACGGCTGCCATTTTGCCTGTTTTGGGGCTTCCTGGTCCTGGCTGGGCGCGCCGAGGTAAGCGTCGGGGCAAGGCTCGGGCGGAGCCCGACCGCTTAGCGGCCGTAGGGGGCTTGACGACGGCGCCGTTCGGTGCAGCTGTTCACGGGCAGAGAGATCGAAACGGGGCTTGTGCTGCTTTCGGGTTAGGGGACCAAAGTGGTCGTCGGCGTCTTCAGTTGCCGGGTTTCCCGCCGCGGGACAGGCGGATAGGGATGAGCCACCCGTTCGCGGATGGCACGGATGCGGCTGGTGTGCGGCAGGATTCTCACCGATTCGATTGCCGCCCAACGCACTGGACCGCGAGCCTGGTTTGGTGATCCGGTCGCGGTACCTCGGATAGTCCTGATTCTATGTCTGATCACGTCATATTCACCGCATGGTGAAAAAGCCTCGCAATCCAAGCTCAGCTGTAGCCGCTATGCCGTGCGGGCGGAGGCGTGCCGCCATGGGTTATCCCCCAGGGTCAACTGCCGGAGCGCGAAGATCGACTGATTCAATCTCAGTATCGTCCATTAACGTTTATGCAGGTAAGAGGCGCTTTTAGAGCCTGCTGGCGTGACCTAGATATGAGCTGACTCGATGGCAAAACATGTTCATTGACTACTAACACCCACCACGCGACGACCCCGACCGCTGGCACGTCGAGCCTGGCGTGCCAGGTGACTGATCTCGCGCCCGGACTTTGGCGCAATTATCTGCCGTAGCGGCACGCAACTGCACCAAAGCGGGGAGTCGTAACGCGCGGCATCGGTAACCTCAATGCCGTGCCGGATACGTCGTACGCACCCTGCGGCGATCTGAGCCTGGCGTATCAGGTGTTTGGCGACGGGCCGGTCGAGCTGGTCGTCGCCGGGCCGTTCGTCAGCCACATCGAGCTGGCCTGGACCCTCCCCCAATTCAAAGCGTTCGTTGAGCAGCTCGCCACGTTCTGTCGCGTTGCCCTGTTCGACAAGGCCGGGGTCGGGCTGTCGGACCCGGTGCCAAAAGTTCGAACGCTGGAGGATCGGGCGGCCGAGATCGAGGCGGTCATGGATGCGGTCGGCTTCGGACAGGCCGTCGTCTCCGGTCTGAGTGACGGTGGACCGGTCGCCATGATGTTCGCGGCAACACGGCCGGAGCGAGTGCGGGCGCTGATCCTTGCCGGCACGGTGCCGTATTGGGGCTTCGCGGGGTGGGACGACATGGATCGCGACCCGGCCGAGCTGCGGGCGCGCTTCCTTGCCGAGCTGGGTGAGGACTACACGCCGTCGATTGAGCAGCTCGCCCGCTTCCAGGAAGCCGGCCGCGCCGTGCGCTCCGGGTGGGGCAGCGGTGCGGCAGCCAGCATCAGCGCGCCGTCGGTCCGGTTGATACGCCAGCTCGCGATGTGTGAGCGCATGAGCGCGAGCCCGGGAATGGCGCGGGCGTCATTCGAAGCGGCGTTTCTGATCGATGTGCGACCGATCCTGCCGACGCTCACCGCGCCAACCCTGGTCATCCATGCCCGCGAGGACCCCGCGGTTCCGGTGCAGGGCGGCCGGTACCTCGCCGACCACATCCCCGGCGCGCGGTACCTGGAGGTCGAGGGTGTGGATCATGCACCCTTCTTAACCGAGCCCGACAAGATCCTGACCGAGATCGAGGAGTTCCTCACCGGCAGCCATGCCGCGCCGGCGCAGGCACATCGCGCCCTGCGCACCGTGCTTTTCACCGATGTGGTTGCGTCGACGCAACACGCCGCGGCGAGCGGCGACGAGCGGTGGCGTGCGGTGCTCCATCGCTTTGGTGAGATCACCGCCGACCTCACCGAACGATTCGGCGGCACGGTGGTGCAGAGCACCGGCGATGGCCACCTCATGACGTTCGACGGCCCGACGCAGGCGATCCGCTGCGCCGAGGCCTTACGCGTTGAGGTCGAGACGCTGGGTATCGAGATCCGCGCCGGCATCCATACCGGCGAGTGCGAACTGCTCGACAACGATATCGGCGGGATCGCCGTACACATCGCCGCGCGCATCTGCGGCCAGGCCAACGCCGGCGAAATCCTCGTCTCGCGCACCGTGCGTGACCTGGTCGTCGGCTCGGGCACCGGCTTTCAGGACCGCGGCAGCGTCGAGCTGCGGGGCGTGCCCGGCACGTGGCAACTCCTGGCGGTCGATCGCCACGGCCCGCGGGCGGGATCGCCCGAGGCGGAACTGGCGTCAACGCCGACTCCCGGCCCTCGCACCGCGATGCGCCGCTCGGATCGTGCCGTGGCGCTGATGGCCAGGCGGACACCGTGGATCCTGCGCGGGATGGCCCGCCTCGCCCCGGTCACCGGTCGCACTGGACAGCTACCGGAGTCCGCGCGCTCCGAGCTGCGCTCGTGAGGGATTCTGACCCCCAACCTTCTGATCTGGATATTGCGCTCCCGGCTTCCTGTGCGGATCTTCCCGAGTCGTCCCCGGTTACTGAACCTCCGACGCCCAAGCGTGGCCATCCGTTGCGGCCGGGCCGGATGCTGGTCGGCAGGATCGCATGCTCGTGCGGGCGGCATCTCACATAGTGCTGTGAATGCGGCGCCGACGGGTGCAGCCTGCTCGACGGTCCGATAGCCCTGCTCGTCGATGTCGACTCCGCGTTTACGCAGTTGACCGAGCTTGTGGACGCGCACAACCTAGGCTCAGCACTGCATCGCTGATGGCGAACCGTACACCCTGGCCTTCTGCCGGGCCGGGATCCGCGATCACTGGTTCACAATCCGTGCCACGAAGCATTGCCAACATCGCCTACAGCCAGTTCCGGCCACACGATCTGACCGCCCCGGGATGTCTGGAGACTCCACTTCTTGGGAACGGCGCAGGACGCTTGGCATCCTCCATGGAGTGGGAAATCGTGTGCTGATCTCGCCTTCGAGCAGTGTCCGGGAGGGCACGATCGGTGGGTGCGTGTCGCGGTCGACCCCGATTTTCCTTTGGTGCTGCGAGCCTGTTTGGGAACGTGGTGGTGGAGGTAGGACGGTCTCTCGTCCTTTTGCGGGAACCGTGGATTGTTGCTTCGAGCACGTGTAGGAAAGTCCTGTTACTTACTCGCCTCCCCGCGATGCGCACGCCGGCAATGGTTTTCGTGCTTGAACGGGAGAGGTGATCAGGGTGGACTATTCGCGATCTTTTCATGCACAGTCACGCGGAAAGCGTTCGACTGTGGCGATTAAGCCCGCGTGGCTATCGTCGCGCTGCCGGCGACGCGGTGACAATCGCCTGCTGCGCACCCGGCAACGCGCTACGAGGCACCGACGGTGTGCCGGCTTGGCCGGCCAGCCAGACAAGCGAGGAGCTAAACGCTTCTTGGGCAAAGGGCCAGTTATGCATTCCTGGCACCGCCCTCACAGCACACGCGATGCCGTGGATCCTGCCGAGCGCACACAGAGTGTCGGCGGCTTCGGTCTGGGCGTCGGCGTCGGTGCGGGTGTCGCCACCAGCCGCGGGCTGACTTGCGTTGGCCGAGACCAAGAACGACCCGGTCACGTCCCGGTACCGGCCATGCCGGGTCATCACGGTCACCGGATCGAAGGCGGCCCATGCCGAGGCGTCGCCGCCGAAGAGTCGAGCGATCGTCTGCTTTGTCGTGCCCGCTGCTGGACTCAGGTCGCCGGCGATGTCGATGAATGAAGTGAACATCTCCGGGTGCATAACGGTGAGGTCCATAGCGCACGTGCCGCCCATCGACCACCCGACAATGCCCCAGTTCGAGCTTCGCGGGCTGACGCCGAAACGTTGGGTCATGAACGGCACGACTTCTCGGGTCAGGTGATCGGCGACGTTGCCACGGGGGCCGTTGACGCACTCGGTGTCGTTCTGGAACGCACCACCGGTGTCGACGAAGACGAACACCGGCGAGTAGCCGTTGTGCGCGGCGGCGAACCGGTCGATCGTCGCGGCCGCGTTACCTTGCCGGATCCAGTCGGCCGGAGTGTTGAACTGGCCGCCGATCATCATCACCGCGGGCAGGCTCGGCGGCGGGTTCGTTGAGTACCACGCCGGCGGCAGATACACGAACTCGGTGCGGTGCTTGAACTTCGAGACATCGCTGGGAATTTTCACCGGAACGATCGTGCCGTGCGCGGGCACGGTCTGGCTGTCCCTCATGGCGATGACCGCTCCCGGATCCGTTTCGTCGGGTAGCGGGCCTGCGGTGAGCTCATTCCACGCCATCTGAACGGTCGTGAAATAACCGACCGACATATTGAGGGCGACACCGCAATTGAGCACGGCCAACACGACAGCAAGCACGGACAAGCCGCGCCGCCACCAATGCGTGGCGCGCCATCCCAGCGTTGCGGCGCCGACCGCGAGGCCGGCGATACCGACCCATATCCAGAAAAGCGGCAGTGCCGGATTGTCGGCGATCCCGGCAAAGGCGACGTACCAGCGCAGAAGTGCTGCCGCCGCGACACCGATCAGCGCCGCCACCGGCACCCAGACAAGGCGCCAACGACGCGACCGCCAACCGATCGCCAAAAGCAGAAGGATGACCGCGCCAATTTGCAGTGCGGCGGGAAGCCATCCGCTCAACAACGACACGCCGTGCTGGTGCGGGGAGGCATCGGCTAAGAGTCCGACATTGTCGGCGGCGAAGGCGACGTGTTTCATCGGATCAGCGCCGTCTCCTGACTGTCGCGAATGGGCGAGACGGCGTCGTTCGCCACTGCTCGCTCACGCCGGCCGCCAAGCCCGCGTCGCGCGGCGGCGGCGCCCCGACCGCCCAGGCTTGCATCACAGCGACCCTCATCTACTCAGCATGTCACTCGCGCAGCGCACAAGCGTCTGGCCTTCGACGGGATGAGAACGGCAAGCCAGGATGGGATTTGGCGAGGATGCGGTCTTCGACGTCTGAGTTGGTTGCCTGGTTACCGAATCGGAACGTTACTGCTGCGCTCAAGTCTGGAAACTTCGCTGGCGGCGTGCCTTTGGCCAGTTTCTTTGCACATTCAACGATGCGGCAGCAGTTTGCTGAAATGTGCGGTGAGGCACGTGGCGAGTGCGGCTCACCTAGGCGTGACTGACCACGGGGTCTAGGCGTACCGTCTTGCGTATGTTTGCCCGGATAG
>JAJKIB010000455.1 GCA_021154745.1 Mycobacterium sp. | reverse complement strand
ATGTGGCAGTTCAGCCAGGCCGTCCGCGGCCTCGCCGATGGCTGTGCGGCGCTCGGCATTCCGGTCACCGGCGGCAATGTCAGCTTCTACAACCAGACGGGAACCACCCCTATCCTGCCCACCCCTGTCGTTGGCGTGCTCGGTGTGATCGATGACGTCAAGCGCCGCATCCCGACCGGATTGGGCACCGAGCCGGGAGAGACGCTGATACTGCTCGGCGACACCCGCGATGAGTTCGACGGCTCCATCTGGGCACAGGTCACCGCCGACCATCTCGGCGGGCTGCCGCCCACGGTCGACCTGGCGCGCGAGAAGCTGCTCGCCGAGGTGCTGGCCGCCGCATCACGTGACGGACTGGTGTCGGCCGCGCATGATCTGTCCGAGGGCGGCCTGATGCAGGCCGTCGTCGAGGCCGCGCTCACCGGCGAAACCGTTTGCCGCATCCTGCTTCCCGAAGGTGCCGACGACTTCGTCACGCTGTTCTCCGAGTCCGCAGGCCGGGTGCTTGTCGCGGTACCGCGCACCGAGGAGAGCAGATTCCGCGCGATGTCTGAGGCGCGCGGGCTGCCTGCGACGCGCATCGGTGTCGTGGACCAGGGCAGCGATGCGATCGAAGTACAAGGCTTGTTCACCGTTTCCCTCGAGGATCTGCGCAGTACGTCGGAGGGCGTACTTCCCGGGTTGTTCGGGTGACTGTCGCGCCCCGCGAACGACACCCGCTACTCATCTGGGCGTGGAGCCTGCTCCACCTCGACTTCGTAGGAATCGCGTTCGGAGCGCTGTTCTTTTGCTTGTCGCTGACCCCGTCGCTGCTGCCGCGCGACTGGCTGTTCCAGGGTCTTATCGGTGGGCTCAATGCCGCGATCGGCTACGGCATCGGCGCATTCGTCGAGAAGATGTTGCGGCGCTTCGTGTTACACCGTCACAAGTGGTGGCCGCGCTCGAAGCGGGTGCTATATGTGCTGAAGATCATCACCGTCGCGGTGTCGGCGACGGCGTCTGTGTTGATGATGATTCCTTCGGCGGCCTGGCAGCGCCAGGTGTCGGCGGTAATGGGCATGGAGGGCCCAACGACGCTGGGCTACATGCGAACCCTGATCATCGCCGTGCTCGTCGGCGCACTGTGCATCGGGGTGGCGCGCGTGC
This sequence comes from Mycobacterium sp., assembly GCA_021154745.1. Taxonomy (GTDB): domain Bacteria; phylum Actinomycetota; class Actinomycetes; order Mycobacteriales; family Mycobacteriaceae; genus Mycobacterium. Next base: position 4,319 of record JAJKIB010000455.1, on the reverse strand, counting down.
TGCTCGACATCATCAAGACCATGGCCCGGTATTTCATCCGGCGCTGGCACCTGCACGACGAGATGGCGTTGTTCATCGGCACCGCGATCGTCGTCGTGCTGGTCATCACGCTGATCAACGGTGTGCTCGTTCGCGGCTTTCTGACCGGCGCCAACCGCGTGTTCCAGCCCCAGAACACCACCACCAGGGCCGGCGTCATCCAGCCCGCAGAGCCCGAACGCTCCGGTAGTCCAACGTCTTTCGCGCCGTGGGAGACGCTCGGTTATCAGGGCCGCAACTTCGTGGCCACCGGACCGCACGCTGACGAGCTGACGCGCCTGAACGGACGACCCGCCAAGGAACCGATCCGCGTCTACGTCGGCCTCAATACCGCAGACACCGACGAGAGCCGAATGGCGGTGATGCTGAGCGAACTCGAGCGCACCGGCGCGTTCACTCGCAAGCTGCTGGTGATCGTCCCGACCACCGGCACCGGGTGGGTCAACCCGGTGGCAGCACGATCGCTGGAGATGATGTACAACGGCGACACCGCGATGGTCGGATCGCAATATTCCTTTCTGCCCAGCTGGATTTCGTTTCTCGGTGACCGGCAGAAGTCGATGGAGTCCGGCCGGCTGATGATCGACGCGATCCACGACCGGTGGCTGCAGCTGCCGCCGGACCGTCGGCCCAAGCTGGTGCTCTACGGCGAAAGCCTCGGCTCGATGGCCGGCCAGGGCGCATTCGACTGGTTGCCCGACATCGCGCGGATGGGATTCTCGTCGGTGCTGTGGGTCGGTCCGCCCAACGAGAGTCCGCTGTGGAGGGCCATCACCGCGCGGCGCGACCCCGGTACGCCGGAGGTGCAACCGCGCTACGACAACGGGCGCACCGTGCGCTTTTCGCTGGGCACCGGCGCCAAGGAGATCCGTGACGACGCCGCACCCCCGTGGGAGGGCACACGGGTGCTGTTTCTGCAGCATCCGTCTGACCCGATTGTCTGGTGGTCGGAGGATCTGCTGTTCAACCGCCCGGACTGGTTGAAGCAAGCTCCGGGCCGCGACCGCACGGCGTCGATGCGCTGGTATCCGATCATCACGTTCTGGCAGGTCGCCGCCGACATGACCAACGCCTCGTCGGTTCCCGGCGGACACGGCCACAACTACGGCGACTTCGTGCTCGACGGCTGGGCCGCCGTCGCTCCGCCCGACGGGTGGACGCCCGAAGACACCGAACGCATCCGCGTCGCGGTCGAGAAGACTCAAGCCGACGATGGACCCGAGAACTGATGCGGCCCAGCAAGTTTCGCGCGGCTGGGCTGGCTGCGGCACTGGTGGGCTGGAGCTTCGCAGCACCGCGGGTGCGATGGCATCCGGTGCCGAACGCGTCGCTGGGCACCGGACTCGTCGCGATCACCGGCGCCCCGCTCGGATTGCGGCCGCCTGCATTGTGGTCGGGCATCCGGTACGGCCTGGCGGCCGGCGCCGCGGCGGCGCTCGGCGTCGCGGCGATTACCGCGGTGCCGCCGGTGCGACGGGCGATGGCCCAGCGCGAGCTGCCCAAGCATCCGGCGCGCTGGCTGTTGTTGAGCATCCCGATCGGAACGGTCTGGCCCGAGGAAGCGGCCTATCGCGCCACGCTGGGTGCCGTCGCCGAGGAGGCATTCGGGCCGACGCGCGGCCGGCTGCTGCAAGCCGCGGCGTTCGGGTTATGGCACATCGTCGACGCCAGGGTGACCGGACAGCCGGTGGTCGGCACCGTGCTGGTCACCGGGGTCGGAGGGTGGTTCTTCGGCTGGCTGCGTGCCCGGTCGGGCAGCCTCGCCGCCCCGATGCTGGCGCACCTGGCGGTCAACGAGGCCGCCGGCCTGGTGGCCCTCGGCGTGCAACGGCGCGTTAAACGTCGCGGCGGTCCATCTGCAGCTGATGCGGCTCGCTGACCTGGTCGTCGATGCCGAAGCTGATGATGCGGCGCGGCGTGACCCGGATGATCGCGGTGTCCAGGTGGTCACCTGCGGCGCCGCGCGATGGCGGGATTTCGGCCTGCTCAGCGGTGCCGCGGATCTCCAGACAGCGCACCCGCCACGGGTCGCGTGAAGTGATGTCGTCGACGACGAACGCCACCTTGTCGTTGCGCGCGATGTTGCGGAACTTCTGGCTCTTCGACATCCGGTAGCCGGCGATGTCGATGGTGCCCAACTCTTCGTTGAAGGTGAATCCCACCGGGCTGTTCTGAGGCGTGCCGTCGGGCCCGATGGTGGCCAACCGACCCAGCTCGGCCTGGCGCAGGAAGTCGAGTTCGTGCGATTTGAAGGTCATACCGTCAACGTAGAACCTCAACGAAAGTTGATGTCAACCGTCAGGGATTGATGGTGTACTGGCCGACCTGGCGGCCCCACACGTAATCGACCATCAGCGGCTGGCCCAACTCAGCGTGGTTGTACGGCGCGATCGAAGCGCCGGTATCCATCACCAGATAGGGCGCAGGCCACAGCTCACGGCTGATGTCCTGCCAACAGCCGGGGCGGCCCTCCGGGCCGCCGTGGGCGTTCACCCGCGGCAGGTTGTCGGGGTAGATGTAGGGATTGCCGCCGCCCCCAAGCGTGCCCGACGCCGAAGCCAGCGAGTAGCCGTTGCCGCCCACGATCGCGGCTGACCGCTTCTGCACGTCGGAGATTTTGCGGAACGTGCAGAAGATCATGCCGCGGTAGTCATCGAGCAGCTTGGTCGTCGGGACCAGGTCGGCGGCACCGCGAACCAGGTAGGGGCCGCCGCGTTCGAAACTGTCCGCGCCGTCGTTGGCGAAGCCGACCGCGGCCATCAGCGCCTCGTCGATGTCGGCCCGGTGAGCGTTGAACGTGCGCGCGGACCGGACCGCGTTCTCCAGTCCGTCCCACAGGTCCGGCGACGCGTCGGCGTAGACGTCGGCCAGATCGGCGAGTCCGCGGTTGGCGCGGGCTATCTCCGGCATCTGCTTGTTCAGTTCGTCGACGATCCGGTTACCGTTTTCCAGCGATTCGCCGAACCGGTCGCCCAGCCCGGTGAGCGCGTCGGCGGTCGCGACCAGCGTCTGGTTCAGCTTGATGGGATCCACCTGTTCGGCGATCGAAGTCACCGTTTCGAACAAGGTGTTGAACTCCGAGGTGACCGCCGACGCGTCGATCACGTCATGTGACGAAATGCGTTGGTGTGACGGGTTTTTCGGTGAGCTGAACGATATGTACTTATTCCCGAACACCGTGGTGGCCCGAATCTCGGCCGCGACGTTGACGGGGATGTACTCGAGGAAGCGCGGAATCACGTCCAGGGTGAGTTTGGCCATCGGCGCGCCGTGCTCGTCGACCATGTCGATGTGGGAGACGCGGCCGATCTCCACGCCGTTGTAGGTCACCTTCGACCCCGTCTCGACCACCAGGCCGGCCCGCGGCGACCGCACGGTTAGCTGAGTCTTGTCGCTGAGGTCACCGCGGAATTGCAGGTAGATGAAGGCCGCGACGACAGCGGCGATGACAAGAAACACCGCCCCGGCCGTCTTGTAGGGCGGTCGGTGACGGTCGACGAGCACTTTGAGAATCTAAGGTATGGCCGCCCGCCGCAGTGCCGATCCGGTGAAGACACGCGCCGCCGTGTCGGCCGTCGCCGAGTGGTTGCGCGACGACAGCCAGCCCGAACCGGCGCGGGCGGCGCTGGGCGAGGCGGTGCGGCTGACTGCGCGCACTCTTGCGGCCATCGCACCCGGTGCCAGTGTGGAGGTTCGGATACCACCGTTCGTTGCCGTCCAATGCATTCCCGGTCCCAGACACACTCGCGGCAACCCGCCCAACGTGGTGGAGACCGACGCGCGCACATGGCTGCTGCTGGCCACCGGTCTGCTCGACGTCGCCGACGCGGCAGTAACCGGTGCGTTGCAACTCTCCGGTGCGCGTGCGGCGGAGATCGGACGATGGATGCCGCTGGTTGATGTGGACGACTAGCGGGCGAGCCACGCATCTCAGGGCATGTGCGAAATTGCCCGCCTAGCGAGCGACAACCGCTATGCCGTGCAGTGCATGCCCGGCCCCGGTGATTGACGCATGTGACGGTTCTCCATGTTGTCGCTCGCTACGCGGGCAAAATCACATGTGTTGTTCCGGAGCGGCGCACGCACCACTAGTCACCGGATGTAGGGATCGTCCTGCATCCAGTGAAAGCCGCGGCTGCGCAGCGTGAAGCCGGCCAGGTCGACTCGCTGCGTCGACATCGTCACCCGCCGGCCCTCGACATGCCCGTCTAGACGCAGCCGATCCGGCGCCGGCCGCTCGACGGTGAACGTCGCGCGAAGCTCCGGGACCGCGACGACAT
>JAJKIB010000454.1 GCA_021154745.1 Mycobacterium sp. | reverse complement strand
GAACTGCCCGCGTTGGTCGAGGCCGTTCGCGGAGCGGCACGGCAGTTGACTCAGGCGTTGTCCGGCCGCGCACCCGACGGCTGGTTCTGAATTCCGGCGAGCAGACGCAAAAGGCCCCGACACGCCGCGAAAATGGAGCGTTTTGCGTCTGTTCGCGCGGAAACTAATCATGTACCATCTGGTACATGATTACTGATTGCGGCGTCGACATCGATGCACCGGCCGCCGTCGTCTGGGAGGTGTTCAGCGACGTCGAGCGCTGGCCCGAATGGACCGCTTCGGTGACCCGGCTCGTCGCCCTCGATGGGCCCGGCCTCGCGGTCGGCAAGCGGTTCGAGATCAAGCAGCCGCGCATGCCGAAGCTGGTCTGGGAGGTGACCGAGGTGACACCAGGGGCGGCATGGACCTGGGTGCAACGCTCACCAGGCGGCTTGACCGTGGCCCGCCACGAAGTCATCCCGGAATCCGACCGGCGCACCCGGGTCCGACAGCAGCTCGACCAACGCGGGCCGATCGGCGCCATGGTCGGGCTACTGATGCGTGGAATGACAAGGCGCTACCTCGATTTGGAGGCGGCGGGCCTCAAGGCCCGAAGCGAGCAGCGGCGCGTCGATGGCCCGAGCGCCTGACCTCGAACGGCGCCAGGAGCTGCTCGACGCGGTGGTGAAGGAGTGCGCGGAGCGCGGTATTGGTGACCGATCGCTTCGCGACGTCGCCGCGGCCGTCGGCACCAGCCATCGCATGCTGCTGCACCACTTCGGCTCGCGGAACGCGCTTCTGCTGGCGATCGTCGAGGAGGTCGAGCGCCGTCAGAGAGCCCTGCTGCGCGAGCTGCCGACGGAGCCGGCTGAGGCGATCGCCGCGATGTGGGCCGACCTTCGCCGGCCGGAGTTGCGGCCATTCGAACGCCTCTTCTTCGAGTGCTATGCGCGCGGCGTCCAAGGCGAGCAGCCGTTCGCCCAGATGTTGCCCGGTGCCGTCGAGGCCTGGCTCGCTGAGGACGGGACGACCGACGCCGCGCTGATGCGTCTCGGCCTGGCTGTCATGCGTGGCCTTCTGCTTGACCTGGTAGCGACCGAGGATCACGCCGGTGTGGATGCGGCGGCGCAGGCGTTCGGCGACCTGGTTCGGCGGGCGCGCGGTTAGCCGTCCAGGGGTTTAGCGCTCGGGAACCGGTGGGTAGCCCTATGCGCTCGGGGGGTCAGTCCTGACCAGCGCGTCCGCGCACGTCGTGGACGTGCCGATCGAAGGAGTACATGTATGAAGCTCAAGCGAACCGCGGCAAAAGTAACTTTGGCGGGTGCACTGAGCATCGCCGCAGCGGGGTTTGGCGCAGGGTTAGCGCAGGCTGATCCGCCGTTCCCGACGCCACCACCGTGGCCAGTTCCGGCACCTGATTACGGGCCGGGCGTCAACGTCGGTGCGCCGGGCAACCCGTATCCGCCGGGACAGGGTTTCCAGCCGCCGCCGGGGCACGGCGGACCGGATTCGCAGGATGCGGTCGTACCCATGTGGGCGCCGCCGGCACCGCCGCCGCCTTTCTGGGCGCCGTGGCTGCCGGTGGTCTGGAACACCGAGCTCAATGCGTGGGGTGTCTGGTGGAACGGTAGCTTCCAGACGCTTTAACCATTCAACGGAACGGTCGCCTTGCATCGCAGGGCGACCGTTCTGCGTTCAGCCCCTGTGCAGCCGCTCGCGCACGGCGGCGGCCCTGTCCATCGCGAGGACTTCCTCGGCGAGCGGCCGCGCGTCACGGCAATCAACTGCGCGGACGGCTTCCTTCGTCGACGGTATGGCCGGGGGAGTGACACTCAACGCTTCGACGCCGAGGCCGAGCAGCAGAGACGTGGCCCGCTCGTCGGCCGCGAACTCGCCGCACACCGACACCGACGCCTGACCTGCCGCACCCTGACAGGTCGCCCGAATCAGTTGCAGCAGACCGGGATCGAACGCGTCGCCGACCGATGCCACCGCGTCGTTGTTGCGGTCGGCGGCAAGCGCATATTGCGTCAGATCGTTGGTGCCGATGGACATGAAGTCGACGTGGCGGGCGAACGCGGCGGCCTTGAGCGCGGCTGCTGGTACCTCGACCATCATGCCCACCTGCAGCCCGGCCGGGCGACGACCCCCGGCCCGGGAGATCGCCTGCTCCAAAAGCTCATGCGCCCCGAATAATTCGTCGAGCGTGGCGATCATCGGGAACATCACGCTGACCGGCGTCTGCTGCGCCACGCGCACCATCGCCAGCAACTGGTCGGCCAACAGCTCCGGATGCGCCAACGACAGCCGAATGCCGCGCACGCCCAGGTAAGGATTCATCTCGGCCGGCGACGGCAGGAACTCCAATGGTTTGTCCCCGCCGACGTCCAAGGTCCGCAGCGTGATTCGCCGCCCATCGAGCGACTCCGCGATCTTGCGGTACACCGCAATCTGCTCCTCGACGTCCGGCGCGTCCTGGCGGCCGAGGAACAGGAACTCGGTGCGCACCAGCCCTGCGAGATCCGCCCCGTGCGCCGCCGCCGCGCGAGCGTCGTCTACCGAGCCGACGTTTGCGCCGACGGGAACCGTGACGCCGTCACTGCTGACGGCTGGCTCTGCCGCGCGGGCGTGTGCCTGGCGTTGTCGCTTTGCGAGCGTGGCGACGCGGGCCTGAAATTCCTGACGGACCTCCTGCGCTGGGTTCACGATGAACTCGCCCCGGCCGCCGTCCACCGCGACGACTGTGCCGTCCGGAATCGACAACACCGTCGGGCCTGCGCCGACAATTACCGGAATCCCCTTTGCCCGCAACAGGATCACGTTATGCGCGTGCGGGCTGCCGAACGCCAGGAGCACCCCGGCCACCCGCGCGGGGTCGAGTTCAGCGGCTTCCGCTGGAGTCAGGTCCGCTGCAATCACCACGCCCGTCGGCCCCACCGAGTTCTGGCCACCGCCCAGCATTGCCCGCAGCACCTGATCGCCGACGGCGCGAACATCGTCGGCCCGCGCCCTCAGATACGGATCTGGAACAGCCGCGAACTCGGCAGCCAGATCCTGCACCGCCGCCGACCACGCCGACACCGCGGACAGCCCGCTGTCGATGCGCCCGCGCGCGCTGTCGAGCAACGCGGCATCGTCGAGCAGTAGTTGGTGAGCGTCGAAGATCGCGGCCTCGGCCTCACCGACGTCGCGTGCAGTGCGGGTCCGCAGCTGACTGATCGTGCGCCTGACCGCCGCGATCGCCGTGCCGAGGCGACGCCACTCGACGCCCGGTTCGTCGGCCGGTGTGTCGGGAATCGTGATGGCGCCCAACCGCGCCGACTGCGCTGATCCGATTCCCAGCCCGGGCCCGGCGGCGATCGGCGCCTGACGAGCTGTCGGCGCGGGCGTTGGCGCCGCCTCTCCAGATAACTCGTCGAAGTTTCGCGCAGCCAGCGCGAGAATGTGGTCGAGAGATTCGGCGGCCTGGCTGCCCGACACGCGCACCTCGACTTCGTCACCGGACCGCACGCCCAGTGTTGCGATCTTCGAAAGGCTCCCGGCATCAACCCATTCGGATTCGGTGCGGCGGTTGCGGATCCGCGCATGGGCATCGCGACGGCGTACCTCCTGGACCAACCGCGCAGCGGGGCGGGCGTGGAGCCCGTGGAGATTCGCGACGACGAAGCTGCCCGTCAGCTCGTCGGAGCCGCCATCAACCTCGGCAACCACTGCGGGGAGCGAGCCGAGATGGCCGACCTTTCCGGCGAGCGCGCCCGCCGCTTCCGCAGCGACCTCGCTGGAATCCGCACCGGTGGCCGCTGCCACCGCCGCGACCACCAGGCCTTCGACGAGTGGAGCGGGGCACAGCACCACCCGCTCGCGCACTTCGTCGTCGAGCAGTTCGAGTGCAAGTTCGGCGGACAGCACCGCGCTGCCGAGGTCCATCAGCACCACGACGCCGGCGCCCTGATCCGCTGCGGTGATGGCGTCGACGATCTGCGCGGCATCGGTCCCGAATGTGGTGTCGTCCAGGCCTGCGGCGATCGCAATGCGGATCTGCTTGCCGTGCAACATCTCCTGGGCCAGTGCGACTGCGGCGCGCGCCAGTGCCCGGCTGTGCGACACGACGACGAGTCCGACGGTCACATCATCACCCGCCTGTGGCGAAGGCGGACGCGGCCGCAGCGATCAGCATTGCCGCCGATGTCGCGCCCGGATCGATGTGACCGACACTGCGCTGTCCGAGGTAACTGGCGCGACCCTTGCGGGCGACCATGGATTCGGTTGCATCGCGGCCCTTTTCGGCCGCTACGGTGGCGTCGGCCAGTGCTGCCGCAAGGCCGCCACCGGAGGCGATCGCGGCGTCGAGGGCATCGAGCGCGGGCGCCAGCGCGTCGAACATTGTCTTGTCGCCCGCTTCTGCGCGGCCGCGCTGCACTACCCCCTCGACGCCGGCGCGCAACGCTTTCGCGAAGTCCGCCGCCCCCACGCTCTCGCCCGTGCCCAACGCGCCGGCCATCCGCAAGAAGAACGTGCCGTACAGCGGGCCGCTGGCCCCGCCGACCGACTTGACCAGCGTCATGCCCACCTGCTTGCACAGCGCGGACATATCGGCCGGGGCCGCTTCGTCCAGCGCGCCGAGCACCGCCGACATGCCCCGCTCCATGTTGATGCCGTGGTCGGCGTCGCCGATCGCCGCGTCCAAATCGGTGAGATGTTGGGCGTTTTCACCGATCACGCGCGCGTATTCACGGATCCATGCGGTGAGCTGGGCGAGATCCATCAGCATCCCCTCCGCAGTGCCGGCGTGTTGACCGGGTGGTCCCAGAGCCGCAGCAGCTCGTCATCGGCGCGCAGCAGCGTGACTGAGCAGCCGGCCATGTCCAGGCTGGTGATGTACGGGCCCACCAGCGAGCGCGCGATCCGAACGCCGGCCTTGTCGAGGATCGCAGCGAATTCCGAATACATGACGTACAGCTCGATCAGCGGGGTGCCGCCCATGCTGTTGACAAAGAGAATTACGCCGTCATCGCCGGAGAAGTCGAGGTCGGCCAGCACTGGGTCGAGCATGAGTTCGGCAACCGCGCGCGCAGGCTGCATGGGCATCCGCTGCCGTCCGGGTTCGCCGTGAATGCCTATGCCGACCTCGATTTCGGTGTCGGACAGGTCGAACGTCGGATGGCCGACTGCCGGCACCGTGCACGATGTCAGCGCGACACCCATGCTGCGCGATGCGGCGTTGACGCGGCGCGCGACATCCGCCACCTCCGAGAGGGTGCGGCCCTGATCCGCCGCGGCGCCTGCGATCTTCTCCACCAGCACCGTGGCTCCGACACCGCGCCGGCCGGCGGTGTAGGTACTGTCCTGCACGGCGACGTCGTCGTCGACGACGACCGATTCGACGGTGACGCCTTCGGCGTCGGCCAGTTCGGCGGCCATCTCGAAGTTCATCACGTCGCCGGTGTAGTTCTTCACGATGTGGAGCACACCGGCGCCGCCGTCGACGTTCTTAGTGGCCTCGAGCATCTGGTCGGGTACGGGGGAGGTGAAAACCTCGCCGGCACATGCGGCGTCGAGCATGCCCTGCCCGACGAACCCGCCGTGCAGGGGCTCGTGCCCGGAGCCGCCGCCGGAGATCAGTCCTACCTTGCCTGTGATCGGCGCGTCACCGCGGTAGACGATCCGGTTGGTGTGGTCGATGCGCAGTTCGGGATGCGCGACGGACATGCCGCGCAACGCCTCGCTGATGACGTCGGTGGGATCGTTGATGAGCTTCTTCATTTCCGGGGCTCCTCAGGCTGCAGTGGTCTGGGCGGTCGGGACAGCGACGGGTGCCGGCGTCGCGTCGGCGCGCGTGCGCGAAATCGCGACATAGGCCAGGGCCGCGAGAGCGCCGGCGAGGAATTCGGCGGCCAGATACACCGGCAACTGACTCCACGACACCGAACCGCCAGCGATCTGCTGGACGAGCATCGGGCCGAACGTGCGGGCCGGGTTGATCGACGCGCCCGTAGTCGGTGCCACCGGGATGATCGCCGCGAACACCACCAAGCCGATGGCGACACCGGCGAATCCCGCCGAGGCCTTGCGGTGTATCGCACCGAAGACGGTGAACACGAGAATGAACGTACCCACGAACTCTGCGAAAAAGGCCTGTACTGCACTCACACCACCGGAATACGTCGCGACCCCAAGGCCGGCGTCGCGGGCGGCCATGCCGAGCACGCCGAGGATGGCGGCCGCGCCGACGATCGCGCCGACGGCCTGCGCGGCGATGTAGGCGGGCACGCGCGACCACGGGAACTTGCCGGTGACCGCGAGTCCGAGGGTGACCGCCGGGTTGATGTGGTTGCCGGAGATGTGTCCGAGCGCGTAGATCGTGGCCACGACGACGGTGGCGAACGCGAACGAAATCATGCCGAGGTCGGCCATCGTGAACGGCGCGTCCCCGTTGACGATGATCGTGGCGGGCACCGATCCCACGCCGATGAAGACCAGGAAGGCGGTGCCGAATGCTTCGGCCGCGAGTTTCTGGGTGAGGGAAGGTTCGTCCATGACGTTCTCCTGAGACCGGGGTCGAAGCCGGCTGCCGTGTGGTTGTCGACTATCTCGGATAGCATTCGATAATGTCGAATGTGATCTGGACCATACGCTTATGCTTCGGTCATCACAAGGGCCGATTTCGGCGGAAGGTGGACGGATGATCCAGGCCGTGGATCGCGCACTGCGCATCCTCACGGTGCTGCAGGGCGGCCGGCGGATGAGCCTCGGCGAGATCGCGACTGCACTCGGCCTGCCACCGTCCACCGTGCATGGCATCGTCCGTACCCTGCTGGCGCACGGCATGGTTCAGCAGGAGATCGACTCCGGCCGCTACCGGCTCGGACCGGCGACGCTGAAGCTGGGCAACGTCTATCTCGACACGCTCGAACTGCGCTCACGCGTGGCGATCTGGGCCGAAG